>CAYHPP010000029.1:0-7963 GCA_964358745.1 uncultured Candidatus Saccharibacteria bacterium
AAGGAAACGGAGAGCGGCGGAAACGGTGAAATCCGCAAGGTAAACGACTGACGCGGCGCGCGTAAGCACCTCCGCCTCGGTACCTTCAGCCAAGATAACTTTCTCAACTCTGTACCGCTTTTCCTGCATGGAATGCAGGATACCGCAGCGTGCGGCAAAAAGAAAGGCAGACCGATGGCGGTCTGCCGTGTGGTTCACTGAAATAGGAGGAGCGCGGTTACTTCAAGAGTCCAAGTATCAAGAGTTCTCTACGAATGGCGGCCTCAGTTGCGGCCTGTACCCCAAACAAGCGGTGGCCTCACCACCCCGCTGTCCAGTCCAAGTTGCTCCATGGCACACTTAACGCCGACAGGGTTCCCCTCCAGAAAGAGACTCTTTATGAGTCCGTAAAGTCTCGTGTGGATCCCCCGCGCGGCCAGAAAGTCCCTCGTATACACCATGCGAATCATCTTCACGACCATCTCCGGAACTACATTGGAGACAACGCTCACGGCTCCGTCTGCCCCGACCGACAGGAATGGAAGGGTTTGCGAATCGTCGCCGGAGAGAATGGTGAAATCCCCGCCCAATCGCGCCCAGAGCTCCGTCACATAGTCGGTGCTTCCGTTGGCCACCTTGATGCCAGTAATGCTTCTCCGCGCTTCCCGAAGCCGACAGACGGTGTCAACCGAGATATCAACGCCGCATCGGCTTGGAATGTTGTAGAGGACGATGGGCAGGCGTGTCGCGTCGGCAATCGCAGTAAAGTGCCGGAAGAGCCCATCCTGCGTCGGTCTGTTGTAGTAGGGAGCCACTTGAAGCGAGCCGTCTGCTCCGGCATCTTCCGCTCCCTTCGTGAGCTGTATTGCCTCGCTTGTTGAATTGGCTCCGGTGCCGGCGAGCACCTTCACCCTGCCTGCCGCATACTCCACGGCAAGCTTTATGACGCGGAGGTGTTCTTCAAAGGTAAGTGTCGGCGACTCGCCCGTCGTGCCAACGGGCACAATTCCGTCAACGCCAGCGGCAATCTGCCTTTCAATCTGTTGCTGAAATCGTACCTCATCGAGACGGCCCGACAAGGTAAATGGGGTGATGAGCGCCGTATAGGTGCCTGCAAAAGGATTGTTGCGTTGCATGGGGGCTCCTTTTCGTTTGTGGTTGTAGTTTCTATGGACATCCTCCGATTGGAGGCTCCGTTCCCCCAGAGACAGGGGTGTCTTGGAGGAAGGTGGGGCGCAAAAGCGACCCTCCAAAAAAGAAGGCTATATGGTAACGCGCCAACGGTCAAGTCTTTTATTCAAGCACGTTGTAGACCCACGGCACGGAAACGGCATAGAGCATGAGGAGCGCCCCGACGAGCGCCATGTTCTTCATAAACTGGACACGCTCCATTAGCGCCGCGTTCTGGTCAGTTTCCTTCCAGAAGGCATGCATTTTGAAGGAGACCGGCACGAGAAAGATGATGAGAAGCGCGAGCGACGCCTCGGGCGCGATACCAAATATCACTCCGAGTCCTCCGAGAAGAAGCAGGATGCCGCCCATGAAGACCGCCGCCCGAGGAGAGGGCACGCCCTTTGACGCCGCGTAGCCCGTGAGCCCTTCAAGATTCTTAAAGTGATTCCACGCGTTCATGAGGAAGTATCCTCCGAAGATGAGCCGACCGATGAGAAATAGGATGTCCATGGCAAGAATTTAGGACTTACGCACTTTAGCATATTTTCGCATTTCCCCCTCTGTCATTCCCGCGTAGAGCCTGCCCCCAGCGAAGGCGGGGGCGGGAATCCAGGGCCATACCGCGTACTCTGGATTCCCGTTCCCCGATCGTGGTCGGGGACAAGCTTCACGGGAATGACACCGAAAAACGAGAAAGTGCGTAAGTCCTACTAATAATTAATAACTGGGACTAAAACAAGTAACTTAATGATACCCCAAGATTTTATCATGTTCCAGGCACTTGTTACTTGTGACGACTATGAGTCTCTTAAAAGTCTCGACCATCGGCACTTTTTCCGCTTCGGTGCCGTAGAGGCGGGAGAGGTGGAGTGCCGTCCAATCGGCGATGAGCAGCGAAGAAAACATGCGCTCCAGAGAAGTTCTCCCATGCAGCGGCACATCGGTCACCGGAAATCCGCGCTCTTCATAGAGCTTCGCGCACACGCGCATGCGTTTCTCGATTTGCGGATGGTCGGTACTATCCGTAAGAAAAATGAAATGCATGTTTTGGGAGAGTTCCTTCGTATGTAAAATAACATCGAAGCCGGTCATCTCGTTGTGGTTGAGCTCGGGAAAAACATTGCAAAACGCGGGAATTTTTCCGGTCTCGTTGAACTTAATTTTCCAGTTGTAGGCGATTGGCTGATTGCGAGTGGATGAATACACGACCGGAACCTTGCCCCGAAGCGCCGCCGCAAGCGCCTTTCCTTTTTTCTCAAGCGCGGCTGGATTGAGGCGCGAAGCAAGTGTATGTAATTCGGAGAGAAGAGTGGAATCTCGAAGAAACGCCGCAAGCCCCACCATCGCGAACCCGAGCGCGCTTCGCGGCTGAATCTTCGTGTCGGGAATGACGATATGCGGAAGCCTGCGCGCCGCGGCAAACTCTATAAGCTTGCCGCCGGTTGAAATGGCCGCAACCGGATATCCCTTCTTGAAGACTCGCTTGGCGAAATCAATAGTTTCTTCAGTATTTCCCGAATATGAACTCGCAATCCAAAATCGTTCCTTCGCGAGAGCAAGATGCGGCAACCCATAATCCCGATGCATCACGATATCAAGCATTGGCCTCAAGGCCGCGAGTAATGGGCCGGCCAAATTCGACCCCCCCATTCCGCCCACGACAAACTTCTTCAGGTGTTGCAATTTATTGACGCTAACCACCTCCGGCTCCCACGCAAACTGCTTATGAAAATCACGAATTGCTTCCTCCATGTTCAGAATAGTAAACTCTAATATCTAAATCCTAAACCGGCGGCTTTGCTGTCGTTCCCGCGCAGAGCCTGCCCCCAGCGAAGGCGGGGGCGGGAAACCAGTCTTTCTGGTTCCCCGTTTTCACGGGGATGACATTAAGAAATATCAGTTTAGAGTTTAGGGTTTCGGATTTAGAACTTGCAAAAAGCTACCGCTTTTTGACATCGTGTCCTCCAAACTGCTCTCTAAGTGCTGACACCACCTGCCCAGTATAGGTTGGACGCCCCTTCGATTTGACGCGGAACCGAAGCGAGTCTTCTATAACCCTAACCGGTATACCAAGCCCTTTTGCCGTTTGCACCGTCCAAAGTCCTTCTCCGCTCTGCGCTACTTCGCCGGATATGCTTTTCAAGTTCTCGCCGTGCTCACTAAACGCTTTCGCGAGCCAACCAACAAGCCGCGACTCAATAACGCTCTCCTTGTTGTACAACTCCGCCACCTGTTTTAAGTTTAACTTAAATTTTGAGCGTTTAAGGAGCGCGAAGCCCTCGGCGAGCGACTGCATCATGCCGTATTCAATGCCGTTGTGCGCCATCTTCACAAAATGCCCGGCGCCAGACGCCCCCACATACGCATAGCTTCCCTGTTTCTTCCCACCGCTTCCCGTTATTCTGATGTTCTCAAGAACATCAGCATAGCCTGCGTCGCATGAAAGGTCCTTGAAGAGCCACTCGTATTTTTTAAACACTCGCTTGTCCCCGCCTATCATAAGGCACGCCCCGTTTCGCGCTCCTTTAGGACCGCCCGAGACGCCGACATCCAAAAAATGAATGCCACGCCGCGCAAGCGTTTTCGCACGGCGCATGGAGTCCCTGTAGAACGAATTGCCGCCGTCAATCACGGTGTCTCCCTTTAAGAGATACGGGAGAAGTTCTTTGAGTACGCCATCTACCGCTTTATGCGATACCATGAGCCATATGAGTCGCGGCTTTTGCAGTTGTGCCGTTACTTCTTTAAGAGTGCCGCGAACTTCAGCCCCACCTTTGGTTGCCGTTTTGCGAGGTTCTTCGCTCCTGTTCCAGGCCACCACGTGCCAGCCATTGTCTACAAGCCGCCTCACCTGCGCCAAACCCATCTTGCCTAATCCGATGTAACCAATCTCCTTCTTCATATGTTGCGCCTCAAGAGTTCAAGGTGTCGCTCTGTTTCCGCGACGATAGATCGGTGTACCTCCGCAAGATCGACAACATCACGATACTTTTCCTGTGTCGCCGGCAGCGCGAAAGCGACAAAATAATTATAGGCATCCGCTCGCCTTTTCCGCTCGTTCTGAAGAACTTCTGTGAGTTCCCGCATTTTCTGCAACTCAAACGGCTCTCCCGGATAGGCTTGGGAATACCTAAAAGCATACTGCCGGGCAAAAGCATGTATCTCGCCGGGATGGCATAAATACTCAACTGTTTGTTCCGGACCCTCCAGATCTATTCCGTATTGCATGGGAAAACCGGGAACAAAAATGTGTTCCGTTTCGTGATACACGTCCTGTAGAATGAACTGCGTTGCCTGCCTCAACGCATGCGTATCTCTCGCTTCTAAGAGAGGGGCAATGTTTATGTCTAAGCGTCGATTTTCCGCAACATATCCCGAATGCTGGTCAAAGCGAATGCGAAGTGGCAAAGCGAGTCCAAGCAAGTCAAATTCTTTTTGTCCGGTCCACGGGCGATTGGAACTCGTGCACAGTTCATACAGCCGCTGGACATGGTCTGGCGGACTGCCCCGCGCCGGCAGTGCTTCAAGTTCAACAAGCTTGTTCCGGAAGAAATCGCAGACCGCGCGCTTCAGCCGCTCCTGCTCCTCCGGCGAAGCGGTGGATTCAAAACTGCTTTTTGGCTGTTCAATCATGGTATGTCTTCTTCAGAGGGCCGGCGCCGCCCTTTGCATATGTATGCAGCGGAAGCTTGCCCCACTTCTCCAAAATCGGCGTGATGAAGCGCCACTGCGCCTTCACTTCTTTTGTGGAAGTAAAGAGAGTCTGGTCGCCGCGAATCACGTCCACAAGCACGCGTTCATAGGCGTTCGGAATTTGCCGCAAAAGCGTATCAGCGGTGAATGAAAATGAAAGCTCTTTCGGGGCGAGCGCGAAATCAAACCCGGGCTGTTTCGCCCAAAAAAGAATGGAAATATTTTCTTGGGGAGAGATGTTGAAGGTCAGCACATTCTGGTGCGGCTCCTTGTGCTTCTCCGGACAAAGACAGAAAGAAGGCTTGAAGTACACGGCAATATAGACACGGGACTCCGCGAGAGCCGTCCCGCTCTCGAGCAAAAACGGCACGCCCCGCCAACGGTTGTTCTCAATCCTCGCGGTAATCTTAAAATAGGTCTCGGTCTGTGAATCATGCCGTACTCCCTGCTCGTTTTTGTACCCTTCGTACTGTCCCCGCGTTACCCAAGAACCTATTTCTCGTCCGCCTCCGGTTACTTTCTCGAGAATCTTACGGCGCGCTTCGCGGATGCCTCGCGCTTCCATGCTGCCGGGGTTCTCCATGGTGACGAGCGCGAGCATTTGTAAAATATGATTCTGCCCGACATCGCGAAGCGCTCCGACTCCATCGTAGAACGACCCGCGCGTCGAGATATCTTCATGCTTAAGAAATCTAATTTCCACCTTTTCGATGTGTTTCCTGTTCCAGAGCGGCTCGAAAAGTCCGTTTGAAAAACGAAATGTGAGAATGTTCTGCACGGCCTCCTTTGCGAGATAGTGGTCAATGCGAAAAATCTGGTCTTCTTCAAAGAGTTTACCGAGAAGCCGGTCAAGGCGCGCGGCCTCTTTTTGATTGTTGCCAAAAGGCTTTTCTACCAAGACGCGCGTCCACGCCTGTTTCTCATCAGGAAGGCCGGGGGCGCAGGGGATCGCGAGGCCGGAAGCCGAAAGGCGGGTAAAGACGGTTTCGTAGAGATCGGGCGGCACGGCTAGATGAAAAAGTTTGTCGGAGCAAACGCCGTTTGTTTTATCCCGCTCTTCCAGAAACTTCCCCAAACTCGCATAGCTTTCGGCGTCGTACAGGTCTCCCTGATGATAAAACGCTCTGGAGACGAACGCATCCGGTTCAACGATTTTCCCGCTCGAGCGGGCGGCAAGAGCGTTTTGAATAAACGCGCGAAACTGATCATGCGAGAGCATCTTCCGGGAAAACCCGATGATTTCGGTGTGCTCGGGAAGTAATTCTTTTTGTCCCAAATCAAAAAGCGCCCCCGCCAGTTTTCGCTGAAACAAGTCGCCCGTCGCTCCGAAGATGACAATGGTGAGGGGTTTGGCGGACATACGCATAAGTATAGCCTGAACAATTGCATTGATACAAAGAGAAGAATCTGCTACAATCGTGGATGATGAGGATTCGGTTTACGAGGCACGCACTAGAGAAATTTACGGTGCTTCGTAGGCACGGAGTGTTTGTTTCTCGAGAGAAAGTTTTGCGAACCATCGCCTTTCCAGATACGATTGATTATAGGCGTGACCCGCTCCTCATAGCACAAGGCGACCTTGATACAACACATGTCTTGCGCGTAGTATATCGGATTGAAGGCGCTACGCGCGTTGTCATCACTTTTTACCCGGGAAGAAAATCACAATATGAAAACTAAGAGCACTACAAGAATGAAGTATGATAAGGAGGCGGATGTCCTAACGCTTGAAGCGGATGCGCGCGCGAAGATTGACTACGCCCGCGAGCTTGGAAATGTAATCGTGCATTTTACGAAAGATGATTTCCCCGTGCTAGTGGAGATATTAGACGCATCACGTATGTTAGCAAGCCAAAAAAGTCTTGCAAAAGAAATACAGGCTCGAGTGTAAAATCCTTTAGGATATGTCAAGGCACGAATCGCCGCCCCTGAAAGAGGGCGGCGATTTTTATGTGAAGGATTAAAAATGAAGGATTACTCCGCCTCCTTCACAGTCTCCGCTGGCTTTTCCTTTTGGGTGTGCCCCGCGGTAGCATCCACCTCGTACGAGGTGTTCTGCGCTTCAAAGAAATTCACAAGTTCAAACACATCCGTTGCCGTGCTCATCCACTTCGCGGGATTCTTCGCGTTATAGTGTTTCGGCAGCCCTAATTCTTCAAGACGGCGGTCTGTAACGTACTGCACGTACTGGTTCACATAATCCGCATTCAAGCCAAGAATGCCGCGCGGGAAGAGGTCTTTGTTGTAGGCGGACTCAAGCTCCACTCCTTCAATAATGATGTCGCGTATTTCGTTTGCGAATTCCGGCGTAAGGAGGTCCGCGTTCTCCTCAAGCGCGGTGTGTACGAGGTTGATGCCGAACTTAAGGTGAAGCGATTCGTCCCGAAGCACCCAATTGATGAGCGAGCCGAAGTTGCGGAGCTGATTCCGTTGGCGGAAAGAAAGCGCCACCATAAATCCGGAATAAAACCAAATGCCTTCCATCACGATGTTCGTCGCGATCAGATTTCTGATGAAGTCCTTTTTCCCTTCAACCGTCTCAATCGGCAAAATCATTTCGGTCATGCGTTTCAGGTACTTGATGATGTACTCCTCTTTCGCCTTCATAGAGGGCACTTCAAGGTGAATGTTGAACGCCTTCTCGCGGTCAAGCGGGAACGTTTGGAGCACATACTCAAAGGCGACGCAGTGGTTCGCTTCCTCCCACATCTGCTTTGCAAGATAGAGGTGGCACTCGGGCGCCTTCAAGTACGGGTACCAGCCGAGCGCAATAGAGCGATTCACGATGAGTTCCGCCGGGTTGAAGAACGCCATGAGAAACTTCACGGCGTGGCGCTCGTCCTCCGTCATCTTCGCCCAGTCGTCCAAGTCCTCTTTGAGCGCGATCTCATGCGGGAACCACGTGTTCCTGACCGCCTGCTGATACAAGTCATACGCCCACTGGTAGCGTATGGGGTGCAGGTTCATATCTTCCGGAGAAGCTTTACCTATCAACATAAGATGCGGTTGCGAAACCTGTTAAATGAACTAATCGTATATCTCCCTCGACTTTTCCAACAAAGCGAGATTAGTTCTTTGAAAGCGCCTTGCGAGCGCGACTGGCGTGAGCACGAGGAAT
>CAYHPP010000030.1:0-7897 GCA_964358745.1 uncultured Candidatus Saccharibacteria bacterium
TGCTTCATGGCAACGCTATTCTAGCAAGCGTTGCACTTAGAGTTAGAACTGGCTCAACAAGGCACAGTATCCCCGCCTGCGCCAATCCTCCCGCCTGCGCCGAAGCGGCTTCGGTGGGCAGGTTGGCGGGCAGGCAAAGGCCAGATAGACATGTCAAAACACAGTACACAATACCCAAGCAAAGCACAAAACACAGTATCCAAAAATCCAGACAAACATACCAAAGCACAGTGCCCAAAAACCCAAACATGGGAGAATTAGTTTGTGTTTTGAGAAGTTTGTAACTTTGTTTGGATACTGTAAAGTTTGTGTTTTGTGCTTTCGTTTCGTTTTGTGCTTTTTGGGCAGTTTGTAGTTTGTTTTGGAATTGGAAAGTTTGTGCTTTGTGAAGTTTCCGATCTTGACGCCATCGGTTTTAGGGTTATGCTTGAGTTAGACACCTTTGAGAAAGGGACACCAAACTATGACGACTCTTAATGCTCAATTCCTTAGTTTAAATCGAACGCGTTTCATGCAGCTTGCGCTGTTTGCGGCAGTCATATCCGTGCCTCTTCTTAGCATTCTCGGGATGCTTATAATGGGTTGGCAACGCGGTTTGGAGATTCTCCTTGTTGTGTGCGTTCTCTGCTTTGGAAGTTTGTTTGTTGCGGCTGTCGCTCTTGGCTACCGTCCGAATCGTCGAACTCCCCCAACCCCAACCTGAACTGAACCAGATGGGACTTTCGTGGGCGGTCTCGCGTTGCTGCGAGACCGCCCTTTTTAATGCTACAATTTTTACATGGAAAGGTTTTGGGCGAATTTGCGCTGGCATTTGCTCGGTTTACTTTTTGTCGCAACAGGACTCATCTGGTACGCGACAATTTCGGAGGACCGAAGCGGTACGCTCACCGTAGCGTTTTTGGATATCGGGCAGGGGGACGCCATTTTCATTGAATCGCCGACTGGTACGCAGATGATGATAGACGGCGGGCCGGGAGCCGTCGTGCTCCGAGAGCTGGGGAAAGTCATGCCGTTTTACGACCGTTCAATTGACCTCTTACTCGTCTCAAATCCCGACAAAGACCATCTGTCGGGGTTTCTTAATGTTCTGCGCTCATTTACCGTACGCGCGGTTGTTCTGCCGGGGACCGTCGGGGCTTCGGCCGAGTATCGGGCCTTTGAAGTTGCTGTGAAAGAAGAAGGCGCAACGAAAGTAATGGCTCGACGCGGACAGAGGCTTCACCTTGGCGGCGGAGCCTATTTTGACATTCTGTTTCCTGACCGGGACGTGTCGGACCTCAACACCAATGACGGTTCCATTGTCGGGAAACTTGTCTACGGCAACACCTCCTTTCTGTTTCCCGGAGACGCGCCGTCGGCCATAGAGGAATACGTCTCATATATAGATAAAGAGCGGCTTGATGTGGATGTGCTTAAAATCGGCCATCATGGCTCAAAGACCTCAACGAGCGAGGCCTTGCTTGGCTTCGCCTCTCCCACGATGGCCGTCATCTCCGCCGGAAAAGAAAACCGTTACGGACATCCTCACCAAGAGATACTGGAGCGTCTGAAACAATT
Organism: uncultured Candidatus Saccharibacteria bacterium; assembly: GCA_964358745.1. Lineage (GTDB taxonomy): Bacteria > Patescibacteriota > Minisyncoccia > Phycocordibacterales > UBA10002 > UBA10002. Next base: position 1,558 of record CAYHPP010000030.1, read on the forward strand.
TGAAGTGGAAACACTCGGCACCTACGAGCGCGGAAGGGTCATCGTGGTCTCCGACGGCGAAACCGTGCGCGTAAAATAAAACACCGTCCTCCGCATTTGCATAAGGACAGCGTCCTCTTTCTTCCTAGTGCCTAACGCCTAAAGCCTAGCGCCTAGATCAATCCGGCTTTTTTGAGCGTGTTATACGCCCCTCTCTTTTGTATCGTTTTAAGCGCCTTGGTGGAGATGGTGAGCGTCATGGTTTTTTTGAGCTCGGGGATGTAGACGCGTTTTTTTTGCAGATTAAGCTGGCGCCGGCGGATTCCGGTTGGATTGAATTGGGTCGCGCGCGTGCGATTGCTGTATCCTCCCGCGCGCTGGGGACCGCGTTTGGTGATTGGACAGGTCTTCATAAAGGCAATATCGAATTTCGAATACCTAATTTCGAAAACGACAGTCCCCTGTCGTTCCCGCGCAGGCGGGAAACCAGTTTTTCTGGTTCCCCGTTTTCACGGGGATGACATTAGGAAATGTCATTTTTAATATTCGGGATTTGGTATTCGATATTTAAGCTTCAAAATGTTATCATACATTCACCATTATGCAACTAGATGCTGTATTCTCAATTTTGATACTGATTATGTCCGTCGTCGTCCACGAAGTTTCGCACGGCTTCGCGGCAAGCTACCTCGGCGACCCGACGGCGCGGCTTCAGGGGCGGCTCACCCTTAACCCCCTGCCGCACATTGACCCAGTCGGTTCGGTGCTCGTGCCGCTCATTCTCTTTTTTACGAATGCCGGCATCATGCTCGGCTGGGCAAAGCCGGTGCCCGTGAATCCCTACAACCTTCGGGGTAAATACGGAGAAGCCATAGTCGCGGCCGCCGGGCCGCTTTCAAATATTGCCATCGCGGTTCTGTTCGGTCTGCTCATACGAATCGTCGGTGATGCGTTGCCGGCGTCATTCTTGCAGATGGCGGTCGCGGTGGTAGTAATTAACATCGTGCTCGCCTTGTTTAACTTGGTTCCGATTCCACCGCTTGACGGTTCAAAAGTCCTCTTTGCGTTTCTTCCGCATCATCTGCAGGAAGTTCGGGAATCGCTTGAACGGTATGGCTTCTTTATCGTCCTCATCTTCATCGTCTTTTTGTGGCAATTTCTTACTCCTCTTATCGGCTGGTTGTTCCACTTGTTAACCGGCATTGCGTTTTAATGAGTAGTGTATTAGAGTAGCGTCCACTGTTTAGAGCTTCTTGGCTTCCTAGTTGTTTAGCTTTTTAGGGAAGATTTTTTCAAGAACTAGAAAGCTAATAAGCTAGCCAGCTGAAAAGCTATCCCATGTCCACCATCAACCAACTGGTCAAACGAAAGCGTAAGAGCGCCTCGCGTAAGTCAAAGACCCCCGCGCTCACCAAAAGTTTCAACGTCCTCAAAAACAGGCCGGTATTTTTTAATTCCCCGTTCAAGCGAGGCGTGTGCACGAAGGTTACCACCAAAACTCCCCGCAAGCCCAATTCCGCCATCAGAAAAATCGCCCGCGTCCGCCTCACGAACGGCATGGAGGTAACCGCTTACATTCCCGGCATGGGGCACAACCTTCAGGAACACGCGGTGGTGCTCCTTCGCGGCGGCCGCGTGAAAGACGTCAACCTCCGCTATCAAATCGTCCGAGGTGTGCTTGACGCCGCAGGCGTTGAGAAGCGCATGAAAGGAAGAAGTTCGTATGGGGTGAAGAAGCCGAAGGCCTCTTAACAGGCGCTAGGCTTTAGGCGCTAGGCACTAGGTTACATCCGAGAACCGCAGTTCCTAGAGCCTAGAGCCTTCTTCCCTAGAGCCTAAAATACATGAGGAGAAAAGTAAAAAACCGAAAAGAGCTGGCTCCCGATCCGATATACAACTCGGCCAAAGTGACGAAGCTCGTTAACTACTGCATGGAGGACGGCAAAAAAGAAGCCGCACGCAAAATCGTGTTCGGAGCTTTTTCCATTATCAAAGAGAAGCAGAAGGTTGAGAATCCGCTTGAAGTCTTTGACGCTGCGCTCAAAAACATCACTCCGCTTATGGAGGTGCGCTCGCGACGAGTCGGCGGCGCGAACTATCAAGTGCCGGTTGAGGTTCGTCCCGAGCGGCGCACCGCGCTCGCGTTCCGCTGGCTTATCGGCGCTGCGCGCGGCAAGAAAGGGAAGCCGATGCGCATCAAACTCGCGGAAGAAATAATCGCCGCTTCCAAGAACGAAGGCGATGCGGTGAAGAAGCGCGAAAACGTTCACAAGATGGCGGAAGCCAACAAAGCATTTGCCCACTTTGCTTGGTAAAATCGCTGTCCAAACCGGCAGCGATTTTCCAATCGCAAAGTGGAGCATCCTGTACCAATTTTGCCGCTTTTAACTCTTGAAAGTTAACAACACCACAACACCGATTTTTGCAAACGCAGTCCGCGTGCGCGAATAGCGCGTCCTTTTTGGGCGAAGCGGACTGCCGTGGTATCGGGTTCGCAAGATTTGGTACTGGGATCGCCCATTTCGCCTAGTAATCTTTACTTCAATTTTTACGCCTTGTTGCGTTGCTTCGCTTGTTTGCTCCTGCGAAGTACTATCCGTACATCTTGGTCGCAAGTCTCGCTTGTGTCTCGTAATTTATCGAAAATTGAAAAAGAAAGGGTGTAAAATGAGTATTTGAGCATGGTATACTTCTACTAACAATGAAAAAACCGCTAAAAATACTTTTGATTCTTTTAATTAGTACTCTCGTTATCTTGGGAGGGTTAAGCTACTTATTTACTGGTCGTATTATTCCTTCGTATTCTTGCGGTACGCTATTTGACAATCACTTTAGCCAAGCTGTTACCCATAATGACATTAATTCATATTCTAATTTCGGCGGTAGTATAAATTATCCCGCAAGAGATCCGATCAATGGCGGATTTTATTGTAAAACTCATCTGGTGGGCAAGCTGACTGATCGATGGTTAATTAGACGAGATGATTTTAAGGATAGCTATCTCGAGGCCTTTGCAGCCGCTACTGACAATATAGAGGCATGTAAATTAATTGATGGAGACGGCTCAAAGATTAGTTGTATTCTAGGGGTCAGAAATTCCACAGGAAATAAAGATTATTGCAGTTTGATTACAGACGATGATCTTATAAGAGGTAAATGTTTACAATAAGAGGGAGAGAGAAGTTTGTAGACATCAGGTGTCCGCAAGTGGCGAAAAAAGGATTCCTTCGGCGAGGAGTCCTTTTTCTTATTTAACTTTGAGTTTTGCTTTAAGTTCTTCCAGAGTCATTCCCTTACCGATTCTTTTCGGTATCTTGAATCGTTTCCTTGGAAGCGGTTTACGTGTTCCAACCCTCCGATACTGCTTGTTGCGGTAGGTGAAGCAGTATTTCTTTATGTCTTTGTTAATCATTCTCTGTTCGTACTTGGTCTTGTACTCGCTCCGCTTTACATAGCAGTGCCCGATTCCCATGTAAAACTTCCCCCTGATTACTTCAAAGTCGAACTCCGCCAGCCGTCCATTGATGAGTGCAAAAGCCCAGAAACTCCCATCCTCCGGTTTTTGTTTTCGCGAGCGCATGTTTTTATTGTATCGTATTGGGGAAATATGCTACACTGCCGATATGAAAGTTCTCAACTACACTGTCAAAGTGCATCCCGCCGAAGAAGGCGGGTTTTGGGCGGAAGTACCGGCACTTCCCGGTTGTTTTACGCAAGGCGAGACTGTTGAAGAAATTGCCGCAATGGCGAAGGAAGCGATTGAAGGATTTATTGCTTGTCTGATCAAGGAGAAACAGCCGATTCCGGTTGAGAAGAAAGTCAAAAGAACCAAGGTCTTTTCATTGCCCGTATCGGTTCGTGTAAAGCAGAAAGCATGAGCCGACTTCCGAATCTTAATGCACGAAAAGTCATCCGCGCGCTCAAACGCGCGGGTTTCGTAGAGAACGGACAGGAGGGTAGTCATCTCTACTTTTGGAATGCCGCTTCACGACGCGAAACCTCCGTTCCCTTGCACAGCGGCGACCTGCGGCGCAGTTTGATGAAGGCAATCATTCGGCAGGCCGGACTCTCCGAAGACGAATTTAGAAAGTTTTTGTAATTTTGTACAAGACTTACCCGGGTGCTATACTTATCGCATATCATAATCACAACTTCGTATGAATGAAGCACTTCAATCTCCAGAACAGTCAAGGGTTGTTTCGGAAGTAGACGGTTTAATTGAAAAGAATTTGGGTACAGAAAGGCTTGCGGAACTAGATAGCGCACTCTCTCGTATAAGTCATGAACTGAAATTATATGTCGCGTCTCTAGACCAGCCGGCAGCGGAACAAGCTTTTCATGATTTGGCTAATCTCAACAGGAACCTTTTTGCCAACCTTGAAGGGAGTAGTCCGCAGAAGTTGAAGTCAATGCGGCACGCACTTATTCTTGCTAATGCGGTTTTGCAGCCCGACCTTGGACGTATGTCAGTAAGGGCGGGTGGGGAGAAGAAATACGCGCTTGGGGGTTTTAGTGATGCAGAATTGGATAAGGCTCGGCAAACTTTGGAATCTCGATACGGATAAAGTCTTGATCGCTTGCGTTCAAACTTTTCAGCAAAAGGTGTTTTTTGCATTTTTGTTCCTGATGCGTTATTCTGTGGGAGCGCTTTTCGGCGTTTTCTTTTTATGGCTTCGCCCGTACCTTCGCAAGCGAAGCGCGGCGAAGTACGGTAGCGAAACAGTACCCCCTCACTTGAATCACAAAATATAGAGTGAACGGAAGGAGGGTCGTAAGCGGCTCAAAGTAATTAATAAACGATACACATTAGTTTTTCAATTCAAGTGAGGGGGTGGCGATTTTTATATCGCTCCGCTCTTAAAAATCAGCCATGAATCGGGATTACCCTTTAGAGCGAGTCAGAAACTTTGGAATCATAGCGCACATAGACGCTGGCAAGACCACAACCAGCGAGCGGATTTTGTTTTACACGGGTATGACCCACAAAATCGGCGAGGTGCATGAGGGCGACACTGTCACGGACTGGATGGAGCAGGAGCGGGAGCGCGGCATCACCATCACTGCCGCCGCCATCACCTGTTTTTGGAACCCGACCTATATGCCAAAGACCGATGTATCAAAGAAACATCGTTTCAACATTATTGATACGCCCGGACACATTGACTTTACGGTTGAAGTGAAAAGAAGCCTTCGCGTGCTCGACGGCGCGGTCGTAGTTTTTGACGGAGTGGCCGGTGTTGAACCGCAAAGCGAAACCAACTGGCGTTACGCCGACGAGGGAAATGTGCCGCGCATCTGTTTCATCAACAAGCTCGACCGAATGGGCGCGTCGTTTGAGAAGTCATACGCTTCCATTCTTGAGCGGCTCAACAAAAACGCTGTCCGCACGCAGATTCCCATGGGGCTTGAGGAGCATTTTGCGGGCGTCATTGACCTTCTCAAGATGAAGGCCTACGATTTTCAAGGAGAAAAGGGAATTGATGTTATTGAGAAAGATATCCCGGCTGACTATCTTGAAGAGGCAAAGAAATACCGCGCTGAACTGGTGGAAAGAATCGTGGAGCACGATGATGCGCTCATGCAGGAGTATCTTGATGGAAAGGAGATTTCGGTGGACAAGCTTAAGACCACGCTGCGAAAAGCGGTCATTGCAAACAAAATATTTCCGGTACTTACCGGATCGGCCTTGAAGAATAAAGGAGTGCAGCTCGTGCTTGACGCGGTCGTTGACTATCTTCCTTCTCCGCTTGACCTTCCGCCCGCGAAGGCCGTGAACGTGAAGACCGGGGAACCCGTCGTGCGCCATGCGAGCGATGACGAGCCATTTTCCGCGCTGGTGTTCAAGCTCCAGTCCGACCCATTCGTGGGGCAGCTCGCGTTTTTCCGCGTTTACTCCGGCGCGGTGGAAGCCGGCTCCTACGTCTACAACGCGACGACGGGTAACCGCGAACGCCTATCCCGCATTGTCCGGCTCCAGGCCGACAAGCGGGAAGAAGTGAAGAAAGTATTTGCCGGCGAGATTGCCGCCGCCGTGGGACTTAAGGAAGCTAAGACCTCGCACACGCTCTGCGATGAGGCCGACCCCATTATGCTGGAAGCCATCAAATTCGCCGACCCGGTTATTTCGCTTCGCATTGAACCGAAGACCAAAGCCGACCAGGAGAAGATGGGATACGCCCTGAAGCGTCTCGCGGATGAAGACCCGACCTTCAAGATTAAGTCGGACCAGGAAACCGGCGAGACGGTTATCATGGGTATGGGAGAGTTACAGCTTGAAATCATGGTGGACCGGATGAAACGCGAGTTTAGCGTGGAGGCGAATGTCGGCAAACCGCAGGTGGCGTACCGAGAAACCATTCAA
>CAYHPP010000031.1:0-7808 GCA_964358745.1 uncultured Candidatus Saccharibacteria bacterium
GTTTTAGGCTCTAAGGAAGAAGGCCCTAGGCTCTAGGAACTGCAGCTCTAGGATGTTACCTAGCGCATAGTGCCTAAAGCCTAGCGCCTATCTGTTTGTAGAAGGTAGCATGAAAAGCCCAGAATGAAAACCTCCCGTCCGCGCCAGCGGACGGGAGGTTGTTCATAAGAGCCACTATTGCTGGTTTTCAGAAAGTCCCTTGAGAATTGTGCGGGTGAGCGGCCCAACGTTACCGTGGCCTTCGTCTCCCGGCTTCGCGATGCCATATCTTTCCTGGAAGGCCTGCACGGCTCGCCCCGTGGCCGGGCCGAAGTATCCGGTCGCCTCAACACCGAGGAATTCCTGCAGCGCTTTGACGTCGTCCCCGCGCGAACCGGCCTTGAGAAGGCGGACGATGACTGGCGCGTTTCCGGAAACGGGGCCCAGGGGAGATGTCGGAGCGGGGGGCGGAATTGTCGGTGATTCCTCACCTCTCGTGGAGGTAAGCTTTACTCTCGTGGCCGGCCCCACATCTCCGTATCCGGCGTCTCCGGACTTCGCAATACCGTACTTTTCCTGGAAGGTCTGCACCGCCTTGCGGGTCAACGCACCGAAGTATCCGGTCGCCTCAACGCCGAGGAATTCCTGCAGCGCTTTGACGTCGTCCCCGCGCGAACCCGCAGAAAGCCGCCGCGTAATAGAGAGTCCGGCGAGAGGCGCGGCCGGCGCAGGAACTTCCTCGGCAGTTCCGAATATATCCCGGAGCTTGGCCCTCGTGGCGGGACCGAACTTCCCAGCACCTCCTGATTGTTCGCTTCGCACCACTCCGTGCTTTATCTGGAAGGCCCTGAGCGCCTTCTCGGTAAGCGGTCCGAAGAAGCCGCTTTGTTCAATTTCAAGGAGCGCCTGAAGACGCTTCACATCTTCCCCGCGCGCTCCGCGCGCGAGGTCTTTGTTAAAGACGGGCGAGACGCGCCGCGCCGTTTCGCTTGCTTGCGCTCTCGTGTCGGCCGGGACGCTTTGCGGCGGAGCGCTTTGAAGCGCTGATGCGATTTTCTTCGCCTTCTCCTCCGCGGCAAACTTTGCGTCAAGTTCGGTAATCTTCGCGGCCGCTCCGACCTCATCCAGAAATACAACCGTTCCATCAGGATAGACCTTTTGCGCTCTTGGTGCCGGACTTGACCCTCCTCCCCCGCCGCCGCCCCCGCCGCCACCTCCGCCGGCCCCCGGCGATTGCGCGCTTACGGCTGCGGACGCGGCCGACTCCTGCGCGCCGCTATCGGAGAATCCGGCCAGTTTGTAATAGTAGGTTGTGCCGCCCGATACCCCCGAGTCCGTGTAGGTTACCGTGCTTCCACCGGAAATGGTGGCGAGAAGCGGGAAGGATGAATTGTCGGTGCTTCGGTAGACGTAATATCCTGTCGGGTTATTTGTAGAAGCGGTCCAGGTAACCGTAATGGCGGCCCCAACTCCTGACCCTGCGGTTGCCGCGACATTACTCGGCGTGCCCGGAGGCTCTGAACCGGTCGGGGTTGAGAGCGCGTAGGCCGAGAAGTGCGTCCCGACGGCGGTAAACTTGACCCAGCTCACGTTAGAGAGGTCGGCTGCAGGAGATGCGACGGTGGTGCTTGCCGAGTCAAAGTAGGTAGCGACGGTTGAGAGCGATTCCCATTCCTTCTTGTCCTCGCTGTAAACGACCATCTTGAGGTTCCCGACCTCGGTCGTCGTGTCAATATTCGTGGAGGCAAGTTCCGTCTTGGTGTAGGTAAGGTCAACCGAAGCGTTTTTGCCGGATTGAAGGTTCTTAATCTGCGAGCCGCCGGAGTAGGCGTTGATATCCTTCCCCTTGCTTCCAACAATGTTGACGCTCGCGGTGTTTGGGATGTTGCTCGTTTCCTTGGCCGTGAGATAGGAACTGTTGCCGCTTGCACCGAGCGCGTTTGAATCCAGGTCAACATTGACGCCCACCGTGCCGTCGCTAAAGGACCCGGCCGCCGTATCGGTGAAGGTGTTTGAGGTCGCAAGTTTGGACGAGATTGAGACGGTTGACGTCAGCGCAACATTTTTTCCAGATACCGACGAGGTTGTCACGGTAATCGGATTTGAAGCTGATGACCCTTCCGCATACCCTTCCGCAGTCGCATACACCCTCCAGGTGCCCGCGGTGACGCTTAAACTGAAGGCGCCGGAGGTGTCGGTCCGCGTGAGGGCTTGTCCGCCGCCGACTTTCTCCGCGCGGACGAAGGCGTTTGCGGCAGCCGACCCGCCGGCGGTCACCGTCCCGGCAATGGCGAGTGAAGCGGAGTCAAGGATAAAGTTCTGCGTCGTGGTGCCGGAAACCGTGACAGTGGAGGGCGTACCAATGTAACCGGACTTGGAAACGATCACCTGATAGGTACCGTTGGACGCGCTCACATCGTATTTGCCGGAGGTAGAGGCCTGTGTCCCGAAGTGTACGCCGTTCGTCTCGTCAATGAACTGAATCCACGCGTCCTCAAGTTCGTTGCCGCTTGTCGCCGAAGTGTGGTAGACCGTGCCTAAGACGCGCGAGAGACTCGCGGTACTCACGACGACTTTGATTGTTTCCGTTGTATTGTCAATAGTCACGACACTACTCGAAACCGCCGTACCAGCATCGTCGGAAGCAATTGAAATGTTTGCGGGCGGGACGCCTTCAATGTAGGCGCGTATGGTGGGAGAGGTCCCGGTCGCTATTTGCGTTGTTGTTGTCGTTGCGTTTGTAATCTCAACGTGGGACCCTTGCTTGGTGGATGTGTTGAAGAAGTCAATGAAGGCCCGGTTCACGGTAATCGGGTTGCCGTTTGAATCTTTGATGTTAATCGTGAGAGTATTTCGCTTCGGCACGCGGATGTAGTTATTGGTTGACGAAGCCGTAAGGTTCAAGGTGCCAATCGCCGTGCCGGCGCTATTGAGCTGCGCGATGCGGCCGTAACCGGGCATGAAGATGTCCGAAATGCTGTAACCGGTTCCCGACGGTACGCGGATGGAGAACGCGCCCTGCGCGCCCGACACGCCCTCGTTGACGCCGCTTGCGCCGGAGAGCCGAATGACTGCGCCGACGAGCCCTTCGGTTGACGTGGCGAAGATATTGTCGTTGTTCGCGTCGTCGTAAATGTTCCCCGTGTAGAGGCTGAAACTGGCGGAAGACGATGGAGAGAAGTTTATGTTTGATTGGCTGCTTCCGGAAATGGTAACTGTTTGCTCGGTCATGGGACCGAACCCGGGAATGAAGGCGTTGACCTTCCACGTTCCATTGTCCACATACATGGTGTAGTTGCCGGTTGAGGAATCCGTTACTGCGTCAGCCCCTCCGGGTGCGTCAGTTCGGTACGCGAAGACCGGAGCGTTGCCGACGGCCGACGAGCCGTCTGTCACCTGACCGGTAATGGTGTAACTTGGCTTCACCATTTTCAAGATGAATGGGTTCGCTCCGCTGGCGCCGGTTGAAGCGGTTGAAGAGCCGTCAACGTAGACATTGCCGGAAGAGTCAACGACGACGGGAAGCTCGCGCGATTTTCCGACGCCTGGAGAGAATGAGCCAACCACATAGGAACCTGTCGTAACTCGTATGGTAAAGACGCCCGCGGTGGAAGTTTCTGCGTGGCTTCCGGTGCCGTTCGCGCCCGAGTAGGCGAAGACCATGGCGTTTGCAATGGTGTTGCCCGAACCGTCCTTGAGGACGCCGACAATCGTTTTATCGGCCGCGGAAATCGTGAAGGCATTTGAGGTGGTGGCCTGTCCAGACGACTTTGCAACGCATGCAGACGGACATCCCGACACTTCCACTTCTATAGGCCGAGGCATTGACCACGTCGGCGCGGGAGGCGGTCCGGAAAAGCCACCGGAAACGCCCTTGGGCATCGCGGGGCCGATGCCGATGCCCCAGAAACCGTTCGTTTGCGGCATTGGTACGGTCGTAAGAAGGGTGTTCGCAAGCGCGCCTGCGCCCGGAGTTACGGTGCGCACCACGAATTGCCCGGGGCCACCCGCGAAGACATCAACCGTTTCGGTTGAGGTAAAGGTGTTTGCGGCCGCCGTAAGATAAATGTTGAAGTTGATGGCGGAGGAGGTCGCGGTCAGCGCGAAGTCTCTCGTGAGAAGGGACGTTGAGGTGGCCTGCACGGGAGTCGGCATGGTGGAGCCGAAGAAGGCGGTTGAGGTTCCGGTCGGGCTGATGAAGGGGTCGGTGAAAAGATAGTACTCGCTTCCGCCGCCGAAGTTGTTTGAGAGGAACTGCGAGCCGACAGGAAGGTCGGTGAAGGTATAGAGGCCGTTTGAATCCGTCGTCGCGTCTACGGGCCCCGTTTGCGGGGACATGAGATGAATCGTGACCCCCTGCAGGTTGCCGCCGTTCCCGCTTACGGTGCCGCGTATCTGTGTTGTCGCACCTCCGCCCGCGCTTCCGCCTCCGATGTAGACGGGGTTGGCGCTGAAACTTTCAAGCAGGACACCTGCGGACGATTTTGACTTAATGTCTACGGAGTAGCCGGAGCTGTCAATCCCCTTCGGAATGGAAGCGTTTTTAATGTCCGCGAGCGAGAAGTGCAGGAAGTCATGCACATCGCCGCCTTCCGAGCGAGTCGCCGTATCAAGGGTGAGTGTTATCGTCTTTGCCGTAGCGTTCACCGCAATGGTTTGGATGCCTATCGCGCCGGCTCCGGGGCCGTTGATGTCCTTGTTTTCCTGCGCGAGGAATGGATTCTTGCTTGAAGTCGTCGCGGCACAACAGAGCCCGAAGTCCGAGGTTGACGGAAAGGTAATCACGATCGTGCCGAGAGCATCAATTTGCTTTGCGAGCGGAAGGTCAAACGCATAGGTGGACGAGGCATTGATGAAGGTGCTTGAAGGCTTGATGTTTACCGGCGGCATAAAGCCGATGCCCGACGATGAGAAGTCCATCTGCGCTCCGAAGGTAGAACCGGTGAAGCCGCCGGGTCCCACGAAGCCACCACTTCCGCCGCTTCCAGTCGAGGCAGATACCGTGCCGGAGGCGGAGCTGGAGGTCATCGTGTTTCCGGAAATATCCTTGATATTGCTAACCGTCGCGGTAAATGCGGCTCCCGCGGTATTGCGAAGTCCGGTGAGTTTCGCGGTGCGGGTGGAGGCATCATAGGTTATCGTGTGCCCCGCGAGCGCCGATGGAGTTTGCGTCGCCCCGCCGACGGTAAGCGAGTAATTAGAGAGGTTGGTCGCATCGGTAGAGTTTACCGCCTCGTTGAAGGTGACGGCGACGCTGAACTCATCAACGTTACCGTAGAGAACCGCCGGAGGTGTCGTGTCGGTGTTGGCCGCCTCCACCGTCCATGTTTTCGTGATGTTGCTTCCAAGGAGCACCCCTGAAGCATTCTTAATTGATGCGCCGACAAGCGTCATGGTAAGCCCTTGTCCTACGGGCAAGATGTTGCTCGGAACGAAGTGTACTTCCTTCGCGACTGGCTCATAGCGAACCGTTCCGGGGAGGTTCGGGCCGCTGGTTATGGCGAGCGTAACGGAGCCGCTCGTCGCGGTTGAGAGGTCCAAAGCGTCGTCAAAAATGACGATGAAGTCCGAGGTGGCGGCCGCGATGGTCGTCCCGTTTGTCGGCAGCACGCCGATGACGGTTGGAGCCGAAGTGTCGGCGCTTGAGCCCGTTGTGAATTTTGAGGTGTAGGTCGCCGGAAGCGGAATACTATTCGTGCTTTGCACGCTCGTGTTGATTACCAAGCTGTAGGTCGTATTTACCGCAAGGGCTCCGGGAGCCATCGTGAGAACATTTTTCCCCGTGGAGGTGCTGAAGCTGAATCCAGAAAGAGTCACTGCGGTGCCCACCGAATTCGCCAAAGTAATGGTGGAGTTTGCGACAAGTGTCCCGGGCTTCATGTCGGTTGAAAACTCAACGGCCATAGAGGCAAGGTTTGAGGGAATGTTCGTGCTTCCATTGAAGGGAGAGGTGCCGACGACGGTCGGCGGCACGACGTTCATGAAGGTCTGCCCCGCGGCGCCTGTTGTTGAGGTCGCGGCATAGTTTTGATTGCCGGGCGTAAAACCGTCCTGGTCAAGCGAGTTTCCTGAAAGGTCGCGCACGGCAGTCGTCACGGTAAAGACATACGAGGCGCTTGATTCAAGAGCGGTCGTGATGTTGCACTTTACCTGCGGCTCAAAGCTTCCCGGCATCGGGTTGTAGGAGACGCTTGAACAAAGGTTTGAACCGGATGGTCCGTTACTCACTACTTTGAACAAGGTGACCGTTGTGGTCGCCGACGCGCTCGCGACGGTGACTGAATTGACCGGCTTATTGAATCCGAAACCGATGTAGGTGAGGTCGCTGGGGACGCCCGTCTGTCCGTTCGTCGGATAGGACCCTTGCACTTGCAGAGTTGAAATGTCCGCTCCGCCGCCACCGAAGGGAAACTCAACGGGACTTGCCGTGTTTTGGGGACTGGATGTGGCCTGTGTGACGAAATCAGCAGAATTATCATTCTTGTCAAATCCGTTTCCTTTCGTGGAATCAACGCCGCCTGTAACCATGGAAGCGGCCGTTGAGGTCGCGTTCGGATATCCGGTCGCGAGGCGCTCCAAGCTTGAACCTGTGTCTGTGCCAGAGAGATTGGCCGCGCAAACCGATCCAGTCGTGTCGCTGTTCTCGCATCCGCCTGCCGGCTGGGTCCCCCAGCCGAGGTAGTCAATCGCCGTAGAGGTCGCCTGCCGTGCAAGAGAACTTGTTGCGATGGAAAGACCTCCGTTTGAGACAAGGACGCTAAATGTGGAGGTGGCGAGCACTGCATCTGCGGGTACCGAACCGCTGTAGCCGAACTGATTGGCAATGAGAAAGTAACCGTGCGACGGGATGACTTTTTTATAGTAGGTAAGCGCTATCCCGGGAGTGGAACTTCCGTTGTCCCAGAAGGTATGCAGCGAGAGCGGCAGGTCCTGGAGGTTGATATCCGCCTCGCCAGAATTGTAGAGCTCAACAAATTCGTCAGAGGCGTTCCCCGATTGCCCCACCTTTACCTCGCTTATTTTCAGCGTGGCGTTTTGATTAATGGAAACCTTCCGGTTGGAAAGGAACGCGCTTCCTACCCCCGTTGAAGCGGAGGTGCTCGCGTAATTCGCATCCATCTGCACATTAAAGCCGTGGCCGTTCGTAAGAGAGGTCACGGCCGTGGTTGAAGCGACGACATAGAACTGAATTCCGGCCGCATCAACCGAAACGCCGGTGGTCGGCGTGAGCACAGTAAGAAGGCCGGTCGTGACGGTCGTGGAGGCCGCACCGCCGACAAGCGTATCAGAATCAACCTGAAATCCGGGTTTCGTACCCGATTCTTTCCAGAGCGAGAGGCGAGAAATGGAGCCGTTTGAGAGGGTTGAGGATGCCACGATGGTTACGCCGACCTTGGTGAGCGTGTCAGAACCGCTTGATTGGGAGAGCCGGAACTGGGCAAGCGGCAGGATAGCACCGCCGCCGATTGTCGGATTGTTTTCAAAGAAGCCGTCAATCGCTGGAGCCTGCTCAATAATGGCCGCGTGCGCGGCAGGCGCTCCGGCGGCAAACAGGGCGACCGAAAGCGCGACGCCGATTCCGATAGCTAAGCCCATGCGCGCCGGTGTACTGCTAAAGGCCGCGTCGGGAACGGAAAATGGCGCGGTAGCATTTTTAGTGAAAGTCATGTTGCAAAAGGACAAATTACGTCTCCCTTGTAATAGTAAGGAGAAAAGCCCGCGCTTTTTCTCGACGGAAAAGGCGCAAGGTAAAGATTTCTCTTTTTAACGCTTCTATTATAGCGAAGTGTGGTTTTAGTAGCCACCACTCTCCCCTGTGGATATCTCCC
>CAYHPP010000032.1:0-7686 GCA_964358745.1 uncultured Candidatus Saccharibacteria bacterium
AAAGCTTTCATCCACGATGACGGTCGCTACACTGCGCAATTTCTTCAAGAGCGCGCGAAGTTTTGTGGTGTTTACATAACCGCCGTCGGGATTGTTGGGGTTGATGATGACAACCGTATCGGGTTTGTTCTTCCGAACGTCCACAATGAAGCGTTTTAAGTTAAACTTAAAATATTCCCCCCGCTGAAGGTGACGCTGAATAAGCTCTACTCCTTTTGGGGCAAATTCAAGGTACGGCGAAAAGGTGGGAATGGGCACGAGGATTCTTTTCACCGTGAAGTTCTGTAGCACCGCCTGAATGATTTCAGTGGCGCCGTTCCCGACAAAGATATTTTCCGCCGGCACCTCTGCGCTGCGCACTAGTTTCTGTGCAAGCGTGCGGTTTTGCGAAGGATACGGTTCCACGAGTTTTCGCATGCGCCGCACATCCCCAAAATCCCGTTTCCAGTACTTCAAAAAGAGGTCGGTGGCATGAGGGTTAGAAAGAAAACAGAAGTCATGCTCCACGGCAACTCCTTTTATTCCCGCGAGCATCGCGGGAGAGGGCGAGTGCGAGCCGGATTGTTTTTTGATAGCGGCAAGTTTCTCTGCAACTCGCCGTTCAAAAGTAGTAAGCTGAATCGGCATAGGAAAAACGTAGCATTGAACATGCAGTGACACAAGAAAACGACTTCGGTTCCCCGATGGCTTCACGCCACCCACTCGCTTTCGGGTATTCCTGACTGTCTTATAATTGAGACGAGTGTTTTGGGGTGGATCGCGCCAGCCCCATGATATTGAACGTGGGTCATTCGCAACTGCTTCCCCTGCCACCCTCTAAAATAATAGTGGCTGCCTCGAACGTGATGCAAAACGAATCCGTGAGCTTTCAAAAACCGCTCAATGTCTCTAAATGCCCAGTTTGACTTTCCTCTGGGCATCAGTCAACAACTAAATTGGAAATCCCTGCCTTATACACCTCGGTAAATGGAGAGGGGATACTTTTGGCGATATGTTTTGCTTGCATAGCGCGTTTCCACCGCGATTCATATTCTTCCTCCGCCTTCTGATTCAGAAGAACATTTATTTGTTGGGGACGAAAACCTCTCGCTTTTTTTGCGGATTCAAGATATCCAAGAACGGCCTCCTGCAACTCCGCCTCTACGACCCGTGGGTCGCTTCCGTCAACAACAATGTTAAATTCCAGCGCGACACCCAGCCATGAGTCGCCCTCCTTAAGGATCATCCACCGATAGACACCACTCTTGAGTGTATTCATCGCGATACTATAGCACACGAAGCTGTCCTCACAAAGTTCTCAAAAAAAACGCAAGGTTCGTCATGAACCTTGCGCTGTGAAAACTTCTCTCTGCCGGTTACTTCTCCTTATCCGCCTTATCCGGCAGTTTCCCCTCCACCACTATGGTTGGAAGTGTGGGCACCGGTGCCTCTTTGGGCTCGGCGAGTGCTTCCTTGAGTGCTTCCTCCTTCCGCCGAACTAGTTCGGCAAGGACCTCGGCCGTCCGTGGTTCAATGAGATACTTCTCTCCGACTTTCTCCACCGGAAAGAAAACATTCAAGTCTTTGTGCCGCCCCAGGAGAATCTTCTCTCCCTTTTTAGGTTCCGTGCCCTCCCAACTATCCATGGGAACGACCATTAGACGATCTCCATCCCTGAAGACTAGGTGCTCTTGCCCACGCCCGAATTCCCAGTCTCGCAGAACGCGAGACTTCCCGACGAATTCATACGAGACGGTGTCCACATAGGTGGACTCCGTGAGGAACCGGCACCGGGACCTCGCCTGTTCGGCAAACTTCTTCCATTTCTCAAAGGCAGGGAAAATTTCCTCTTTCGCTTCCTCTCGAGGAGGGAAAGCAAAAACAGCATCCTTTCCTCCCACGACAGTGTGGAACACCATGTTTGTTATTACCCCGTCCATGCTTGAGTGGGCGAATAACTTGGAGTCGTCGTCCCAGACGACTTGGATGTCGCGGACTTCCCAATGTCCCCTTCCAGAATCCTCCCTGAATTCGGGAGATGAGGGTTCGACTTGCCATGAGCCCTTGGGAATCTCCTGGGCGAGGGTGATTCCGAATGACAACAAAAACACAGAAACGAATGGGAATAATTTCTTCATAACACTGTAACCGAATTTGGAGAACTGATTGCGAGTGGGTCCGCAATCTTTTGACCCTTATTCCTCTGCGCGAAAGCGCTTCAGAGCGACCTATCCATGCGGATAGGAATTACTGCCAGATGACATACCAGAAATCATACATTATGTCAAGGTTGGAGGGTAGATATCCGCCGTGTATACTTCGGATACCATGAAAACCATGCTTAACATAAAGACGGACGCGGATTTGAAGAAAAAGGCGCGGGAAACGGCGTCCCGAATCGGACTGCCTCTGAGCGCGGTTATCAACAACTACCTCAAGACCTTCGTGGAGGAACGGCGAGTGATTTTCTCGGAGCGTCTTGTGCCAAACAAAAAAACGGCGGCACTCCTCCGGCGGGTTGATAGAGATGTAAAGGCAGGTCGAAATCTGGCCGGGCCGTTTCATTCTGCAGAAGAAATGGTAAAAAGCCTCAATTCATAAACCGGTGCGATGATTCCCTACTACCACCGCGACTTCAAAAAAGACTACAAGAAATTGGGGGCCGCGGTGCAGTCTCGTTTCGAGGAACGATTGAAGCTCTTTCTTGAAGATTCATTCCATCCCCTGCTCAACAACCACCAACTCCATGGTGAATGGGAGGGGTATCGCAGCATTAACATCACCGGCGACCTGCGGGCGATATTCAAAGTTGAAGAAGAAACTGCCATTTTTGTCGCGATAGATACGCACACCAACCTCTATGATTGAAACGCTTCTGCTGTTTCTGAAAAAACTCATACCAGCAGGACTCTTTGTCGTCTGCCAGCCGATATATCACAAGACGCTTGCGCTTCTTGGAGCGGCACTCTATGGGTTTCCATCGAGAAAGCTTGCGGTGATTGCGGTAACTGGCACGAAAGGCAAAAGCTCGGTCGTGGAACTTATAAATGCCATCTTAGAGGAAGCAGGATTCGTGACGGCATTAGCGAACACTATTCGTTTTAAAATTCGTGATGATTCGCGTCCCAATATCTACAAAATGACCATGCCGGGGCGGTTTTTCCTGCAGCGTTTCCTCCGAAAGGCGGTAAAAGCGGGATGTACGCACGCCGTTCTTGAAATGACCTCGGAAGGTGCGCGACAGTTTCGGCACCGCTTTATTGAACTTGACGCGCTCATCTTCACCAACCTCGCGCCGGAGCACATTGAATCCCATGGCTCCTATGAAAACTATATCGCCGCCAAGGTCTCCATCGCGGAGGCGCTACAAGCGTCAAAGAAGCGCAGCAAACTGCTTATCGTGAACGGCGACGACAAAGAGGCCGAAAAATTCTTAAAGGTCTTTAGCGGCACGAAGATTTCCTATGGAAGGGCGGACGCCGTGGAGCCGCTCACGACATCTGACGGCGTCTCATTTGCGTGGCATGACGCGCATATTGAGTCAAAACTTCCGGGAGAATTCAGTCTCTACAACATTCTCGCGGCGATTACCTACGCGCAGGCGGTCGGCGTCCCGATGGAAAAGATACGAAGCGGCATCAAAAAAGTGGCGGTTATCCCTGGGCGCGCGCAAAAGATAGAAGCGGGGCAGAATTTTCTCGTCGTTGTGGACTACGCGCACACGCCGGACTCTCTTGAAAAGCTCTACCAAACCTACGCGGGGCACTATCGGCGGTGTGTCCTTGGAAACACCGGCGGCGGGCGGGACAGGTGGAAACGTCCGGTCATGGCGGGCGTCGCGGAGAAGTACTGTGATGAAATCATTTTCACGAACGAAGACCCGTACGACGAGAACCCGGAAGAAATCATTCAGGAGATGGCGATTGGCGTGAAGCATAAAACCCCGCTTCTTATACTTGAACGCCGCGCGGCCATTCGCACCGCTCTCGAGCACGCAAGCATCGGCGATGTCGTCCTTATCACCGGCAAAGGAACCGACCCGTGCATCTGCGGACCGCACGGCACGAAAGTGCTGTGGGATGATGCGACTGTCGTGAGAGAAGAAATCAGAAGAATTCTCCACGACAGTAAATTCCAAATCACAAGCACCAAAATCCAAACAAATTCAAATGACCCAAAAATGTAAATTCAAAACGAGTCTTCTTTCGTGTTTGAGATTGGAGTTTGGGTATTGTTTGTGATTTGGAAATTGGAAATTCCACTTCTTAGTGGCTGTAGAGTTCGTTCAGTCTCGCCAGCGTGCTCTCGTCAACTGACCCCGACTCAAAAATGCCGTACTTCTTTTGAAGATTCCTCACCGCGCTTCCCGTACACGGCCCAAAGCTTCCCGTGAGCGGACAGTCGCGCAAGCTCTTCCCTTGTGGCGGGTACAGACCCTCAAAAAGCAAAGCGATTTGAAGCGAGAGCACATCGGGGCTTTGCGCGACCCCTTGCAGGGGCGGCTTCTGCCACATGTGCGGCAGAAGCGTCGTCGGATATTTCGGGAGCGCCTCTTTACCTTTGCCGAAAAAGCGATTGAGCCCCTGATAGGTTTGAAAGGCAAGCTCTCTTACCGCCGCTTCCCGCACCTCGCCGCTCCTAAAACGCTCTTCGTATATGTAGCCGTACTCAATGAGTACGCTCGCCGCATCAAGCGTGTTATGCGCGCCAACTGCGATGAGACTCTGGTCCTCCACCATGCCGCCCCCTTCTATGGGCAGATTGCTGGGCGCATAAAACTCTGAAAACTGCTTAAAAAGAGATTCGGCGATGCGGCGGCTCGCGCGAGCATTTGAGAATTGCGAATCGGGCACATAGAGGGAAAAACCGTCGTATCGCCCCGGGCGGCCTTCTCGGCGGCCGGGGTAATCATTGAAATGAAGGTGAAGCACTATCGCAACGCCATGCTCGTTTGCCCAGGTGTTGATGGCGTAGAGCCGCTCAGCCGTATCGGAAGAAGCTTTGTTGTGTATGACATGAATCCGTTTCTCTACCGCTCCTTTTTGCAGAAGCTCCCCCATAGTCTTTTTCCTGTCGGCGACGAAAGCGGACACGGCATTCTTTTCTTTTTCAAGATACTCCTCAAACCCCGGCGCATACCCCCTTCTCCCGCGAACGAGTATCGGCTGAAACGCGTCATCGGACGAGAGAAAACGCGTGAGTTCCTCGCCTAAAAGCGCGGTCACGTCGGCCTCGCGTACTCCGCGAAACTCGGTTCCCCACGATGCATCGTCATGCCCGGGTACGATAAGCACGCGCACCTTGCCGCCTCCTTGGAGAGCGCGGTCGTAGAGCGCCTGAATGCCTTCTGGTGTCGCACTTTCCGTGAAAAACACGCTGGCAACCATCATGCGAACGCGAGAGAGCGACACAAAGGGCGAGCGGGCCACAAAAAAGGCGACAACCGCAGCGGTGCCGCACAAAGAAAAAGCAAGTATAAGGAGGGGGCGCTTCACGCGTAAAGTATACCGTGTCGCCGTATAATGATAAAATGAAAGGACGGATCCCGTAGTAGAATTGCGAGTCGCGAGGTGAGGTAGAGAACTGCGGGGATTTACCAGAAAAGTAGTATTATCAAGCGATACTTTACAAATTGCGCCAGCTGTCTTCGCAGAAAGACAACTCGCAATTTCACTACGGGATGGATGACATCAAGTGGTTTATAGGATTTCTGCTCGTCATAGGCATTCTCTGGCTCGGCGGCACCACTAAAAACACGAAGCGCCCCGTCGGGGTCGCGACGAGTACTCCCGCGGCAACGCGAACGATTTCTACTCCGGCGAAGAGCGCGCCGAAAAAGAGTGCTGCGCCGCGAACGACACCGCAAGGAATAGCGCCGCAGCCCTCTTCCGGAAACGTGATTGCGGATATTACGCTTCCCGAACCGGAACGCGACTCAACTGTTTCTCCCCTTCGCGGCAAGCTCCGCATCATTTCCGTCCGGAGAGCGAATACTGTGTCGCAAGAGTATGTTACGATACAGGCCTCTTCTCAAAACAAAACATCCGTTACTATTACCGGCCTCACGATAAAAAGCGGGGTAAGCTTCCAAAGCCACAAAATTCCAACTGCGTGGGCTCTTCCTTTCCCGACCTACGACGGAAGCGGCGATGAAAATGTTCTGCTCCGGCCGGGGCAACGGGCCTACCTTATTTCCGGATACTCTCCAAACGGGCAGTCATTTCAACTCAACAAATGCACGGGGTACTTTGAGCGGGGAATGAACTTTACGCCTTCCCTTCCCCTTCGCTGCCCGCGCCCTGTGGATGACCCGTTACCCCTTCCGCCAAATTCCTTGAGCGACGCCTGTTATGACTATCTGAAGACGCTTCCGCGCTGCAAAGTGCCGCCGTCTTCAGTCCCAACCCGGCTCCGCTCGGATGGAAGCTGCCAGGCCCACATTTTCAGCAAGATTAGCTACAATCAATGCGTCATCTACTACAGAAACGACCGGAATTTTTTGCAAGGTGAATGGCATCTCTACCTCAATCGGACCACACGCCTGTGGAAAAGCACTCGCGAGGTAGTCCAGCTTTTGGACGAAAACGGAAAGCTCATTGATTCGCGGACGTACTATTAGCTGCACCTGCTACTTCCTCCCGCCGAACATCTGAAACAGCGCGATGCCTGCCGCGACGGAAACATTGAGTGACTCTTTCTTCCCTCGCATGGGTATCTCAGCAATCACATCACACTGTTTTAATATGGCCGTGGAGATTCCATTCGTTTCGTTCCCCAAAATGAGAGCCGTGGAGCCATTCATCTTCACCTGCGCATAGCCCACCGCGTCGGCGTCTTGCTCAAGCGCAATGACGCTCACTCCTTTTCTTTTGAGTTCGCGGATAAGTGTGCGGATATTTTTTCGCTTTTCCCACGGCACATAGTGCTCCGCGCCAAGAGAAACCTTTGCAAAATCTCTGCGAATCCGCCCGAAACGGTCAACCGGAGCCGGCGTGTAGCCGGTCAAGTACACGTGGGCGACTCCAGCCGCGTCAGCCGTGCGGAATATAGAGGCGACATTGTGTACGCTTCGGATATTGTGAAGAATGAGATAGACAGACGACATGTAACTGGAACAAGTAAAAGGTAACTGGGACCAGAAGTGTTGCAGATTTTGCGCCTCCGGTTCTGGTTTGGTTATTCATAACGATATGCTACAGTTATACCATGCTCAATCCCTTCCCAGACCTTCTCGCCTTCAGCTTCTTCGCCCCGCTTTTTCTTCGCGTAGGTTTAGGGGTCGTCTTCTTTGATTTCGGGCGTCATACGCTCGGGGCGGGACGCGCGCAACATGGAGCGCTCTTTGAAGCCCTTGGCCTCAAAGCGCACGCGCGTTATGTGACGACGCTCGGGACCGTGGAAATCATCGCGGCCTTAATGCTTGTCTTCGGCGTCTATACGCAAATTGCCGCGCTGGCAACACTCGCGCTATCGCTCGTTGCATATTACCTCAAAGGGAAACACGGCGCGCACATTGAACACCGCCGCCACCTTTTCTTTCTCACCGCCGTCCTCTCGCTCTCGCTTCTTCTCTCCGGCGCAGGCGCCATCGCGTTCGACTTGCCGCTCTAGCTTTGCGCAGATTTTATTCTCGGGTGTTTTGTGTTATAACCTAGCAGCTGAAAGCTAGAAGCTGACAGCTATTCCAGCCGCCCATAGCTCAGTTGG
>CAYHPP010000033.1:0-7342 GCA_964358745.1 uncultured Candidatus Saccharibacteria bacterium
ATGCCTTATCCACGCCGCCAGCGTTCATCCTGAGCTAGGATCAAACTCTAATTAAGAACCCGCCTTCGCATAAAGCTTCGGCGGGTCGCGAACGAAACAAAACAAAAGACAGTATATCTTTCCAATTGTTTCAGTTTTCGACCCTAACTGCTCTGCCCGTCTCCGCCGAAAGCGGATTCGGGTTGGAATTACTTTTAGGAATTACTTTAGACTTGCACTTACGTTCTCTTTCCGCAAGCACTGAAATGCCTACGGAAATTAACATTTCATTCAGTTGTCAAAGGCCCCACCCTCCCTTTAGAGTGCCGAGCCATTATACACGCACAAAAAAGGAGGTCAAGTGCAACTCAACCTCCCCATACTCGTCTCATGCCTACGCCACTTTTGACATAACGGGCAGGAGAGCGTATTCGTAACCATCAATCAAGGCTAATAGGCTCGCCTCGACTAGGTCTTCGCTCACGCCGGCAACGTTCCAAGCATCCGTTCCATCCGAGAACTCAATTGAGACAACTGTTTTTGAAGCCGCTCCCCCTGTGTTGTCGACAAGCCGTACAGAGTAGTCGGTCAACCGCACGTCTTTTAGCCGCGAAAAAATCTCGTCCAACGCAAGATGCAGAGCGGCATCTAGAGCGGCGACTGGTCCTTTACCATCAGATACCCTGTGATGTTGCGCCCCTCTCACAACAACTTTGACCGTAGCTTCACAGGTGCGAAGAGGCGTGGGGGTATTGAGTTTCTCGCCCCGAATGGACACATGGAAGTCGGATAGCTCAAACGGCAGTTTCTTGCCGTCCAGCTCCCGCGCAATAAGAAGTACCAGAGACGCCGGCGCCTCTCTGAATGAGTACCCGAACTCCTCCTTTGCCGCAACCGCCACAAATACTTGCTCCCTTTGTTGCGCATCCGACACCAATCGATGGAGTAGCGTAACGGTAGATGTGTTCGATTTCATGTGTGTTAAAGACCAAGCAGCCTTCCCTCCACAATGAAGCGATTCTTATTTCTTCCTCACTCGAGGTAAACAAAAACCGCTCTTCACGTGGTGAAGAGCTGGCCTGTGTTCGTTTCTTGTGAGAAATAGTTAGAAGCGCGCACGAGCAAGATCTCCACCGGGGTTGCCGGCAATAATAATGCTGATGGCAATGATGTTGCGTCTTCGCTTCATGATGCTTTCATCCTACACCCGCGAGAAAGGGTGTCAAGCGTCTCATAAGAAAAAGCCGCGGGATGTCAGTCCACGGCTTTGCGGCAGCATTACCTCCTCATGATTGCCGTTTAAGAACTGGTTACTCCGTATTTTCCCAGCTCCATCTTCTTCTCGCGCTCCGCGCGTGAGGACCGCTTTCGCGTCCTTCGAGACAGCGGTGGTTGCGTGCGGCTGCCAAAGGCGTGGCCAAGCCCGACTTCTCCTTCGCTCACGGCGATGTTTATACCGGCATCTGGTTTGCGCTGCAGAGGAACTGTGTCGCTCATAAAGAACTCTTTCGTCCGCATAGGTTTATCCTTTTGCTTTCGCCCGAAAACAAAAAGCCCAGTCCCCCCTGCGGTGGAGAACTGGCCTCTGTTAGTTTCAAGTTAAAAGTCGGAAGTTGAAAGTCAAGAGTAGAAATTAACAGCGGCAAACGCTCCACCGTTTTCTGTGGCTAGCGTTAGGTTTAGAAGGTTGAGAGCGTCTCCGAACTGCATGGTGGTTCTATGGTAGCCCTTATCGAGAAACTGTCAAGCAACAGGGAAGGATTTATGACGTACGATTTAGGATTTACGATTCTGCCACTTCTCTACCGTCACGAGAAGCGGCGAGCCGATGAAAATGGACGAATACGTACCAGCGACAATGCCGATAATGAGCGCGAGGGAGAAATGCCTCGTCACCTCTGGGCCGACGATGTAGAGAACGATGAGGGCGATGACGGTTGTAAGCGAGGTGTTGATGGAACGCACAAAGGTTTGGGTGATGCTCTCCCCGACAATCGTCTCAAATTCCTTACGGTCCCGCGCCTCGCGCGAAACGCGGAGGTTCTCCCGCACGCGGTCAAAGACGACAATCGTGTCGTGCACGGAAAAGCCCAAAACAACGAGAAGCGCGGTGACGAAAAGAGTGTCCACTTCAATACCTCCGTAGTGTCCAAGAACGGCAAAAACGCCGGCGGGCACGAGCACATCATGAAGGAGCGCTACAATGGTAATGATGCCGTATTTCCACGAGGAAACAGGCTCGGACACCTTTCGGAAGGCAAAGGTGATAAACAGTACGATGCAGAGAATGACGAGCGCTATCGCGATGAACGACTTCCCCGCCGCCTCGCGGCCAAGGAGCGGTCCGACGGAATCAAAACGCTCCTCAACCGTTTTTCTGGTACCCGTAAACGATACGGCCTCGCGCACCCGTGCTTGCTCCGGCTCGCCTAAATCCTTCATGCGGATGATGTATCCGTTCTCGCGCGTCGGGCGCACCGACGCGCTCACTTCAAGTGGTGCGAGCGCATTTTCAACCTCCGTCTTTTCCGGCCGTCCGTCGGGATAGGTAATCTCAAGGAGCGAACCGCCTTTGAAATCAATGCCGGGCTTAAGGCCCCAAAAGGCAAGTGCGATGACAGAGACGGCAACCAGAACGCCGGAGAGGATGTAGAAGAGTTTTCGGTGGGTTACTACAAGCATAAATCCTAAATTCTAATATCTAAACTCTAAACAAATTCTAAATTCCAATTTCTCAAATCTTAAACGGGGATAGGTGTATGATTTTGAATTTTGAACATTGTGATTTGTTTATCCTTCGACTGACTCAGGATGGGACTTCGAGTGAGCCTCAGTCGAACTCTGAGCGGAGTCGAACCAGGATTTAGAGTTTAGGTTTTAGAGTTTTGTTTATGAATCCGGAGTTAAACAAAAACCGCGATACTTTTCCTGCGCCACTAACTCCTAATGCCTTGAGTAATGTTCGCGACGCCGTGATGGCTGTAAACATGCTGGTAACGACACCGATAAAGAATACCAGCGCAAACCCTTTTATAACGGGTGTGGAGGCAAAGTAGTAGAGGATGACTGCCGTAATGATGCTCGAAATATTCGAATCGCGAATGGATGTCCACGCGCGGTGGAATCCTTCTTGAATGGCGTCAGAAAGCACGCGTCCTTTTCGAAGCTCCTCCTTCATGCGCTCGAAGATAAGAATGTTCGCGTCCACCGCCATGCCAAGAGAGAGAATGAATCCCGCGATGCCGGCGGCTGTGAGCGTTACCGGAATCAGCTTGAAGAGCGCGAGGTTGAGCGCCACATAAACGGCAAGCGCGATAGAGGCGAGAAGCCCCGGCAGGCGATACCACAGCATCAGAAAAAGCGCGATAATCGCAAAAGACCATATGCCGGCACTGACACCTGCCGCGGTAGATTCGTCCCCGAGCGTTGCGCCTACCGTCTGCGTAGAGAGGAGAGTAATCGGAACCGGAAGCGCGCCATAGTTCAAGTTACGGACGAGGTCGCGCGCTTCAGCTGGATTAAACCCGCCGGAAATCGTGGCCTTGCCTCCGGTAATCTCTTGCCGTATGACTGGCGTGGAAATGGGGACGCCGTCAAGAAAAATAGCAAGCACATGGCCGATATTCTCTTTCGTCATGGCCGCAAAAAGATCACTTCCCTCGGTGTTGAAAGTAAGAAGCACCTGCGGCTCGCCGGTTGTCTGGTCAAACACGAGTTGCGACTTCTCAAGAAAGCGCCCCGTGAGCTGCGTTGAAGCGAACACTTCATCCACCGTTTTCGCACCGAGCTCTTCCTCCGACAATTTCTCCATAGCCGGGCGCATAAGCTTAAACTCAAGGAGCGGCGTCTTGCCGATAAGCGCTTTCGCCTCTTCAAGGTCAGTCACGCCAGGCAGCTCCACAATGAGACGCTCTTCTCCGCCGCCAAGCACTCCCCCTTCCTCCGTCTGCACGATGGGCTCCGATACGCCGAAGAGATTGACGCGCCGCTCAATCACCTCGCGAAGGCTCTCCATCGCACCGGTAACGTCGCTTTGAGAAAGAGCGCTTGTATCGGCACGGTACACGAGGTGCGAACCGCTTTTGAGGTCAAGCCCGAGTTTGAAGGCGTATGATGAAACGACGGGGGGCGTCGTCGTTCCGGTATCAGAAACCTCCCGCGGCGTCTCGGTCCTGTACACGAAAAAGCCCACAAGCGCGGCGAGGGCAAGAATACTGGCGGCTCCAAGGCGGTACTTCAACATAGGCGCCATTATATAGCTAATTCCAATTTAGGCAACAAAAAAGGCGGAACGTTGTGCGTCCCGCCCGCAAATGACCGCAAGATTTACTTTTGAAGCCACGGAATGATGTGGTGGTCAAAAACCCACGCAAAGACCGACATGTGCGCCCCGAAGAACTCATAGTAACAAGCGCTATAGCGCCGGGCCATTCTCCACTGAGAATGTAACGGCACAATTCTATCGCCGCGTGCCGCCACGACCATCACTGGAGTCGTTGTAGCGGCGGGACGTATGAGGCCTAGACACATCTCCCGCGCGGCTTCTCCCGATTCATCGACCGACTCATCACACAGTTTGTCGGCAAGCTCCGGCTTAATATCCGCCCCACTGTAAGAGGCGCACAGAAGGTAGCGATAATCCTTCTTAGTGTATCTCCACCGCTCACCGCGCAGGAACTTCGGCAAATATTTGAGCGATCGGAAAAATGTGCGTGGCGTAATCAGAGGCCACGGCGGAACGCCGTTCAACAGGACGATTTTGCGAATATTTGGTGCACGCCCGGCAAGCTGTAGCGCTATAAGGGCCGACATGGAATGGCCGAGCACATCAATTCGCTCGTGCTCAAATCTTTCGCAGAACTTCACAAGCGCATTTGTGTACTCTCCAATCGTCACCTTACCCAGTGGGCGGTCAAGAGGACTTCCTCCATGCCCGGGAAGGTCGGGAGCGAAGAACCTGACGCTGTCTCCAAACGTCTTTGATACGTCTTCCCATGTTTGTCCTGTGCCGCACCCGCCGTGTATGGCAACGAAAAGCCGGCCTCGCGAACTGGCGTTATGCCAGACATTCAATCCGGCAATCATTTCATTTTTCAAGGTAGAACCTTTCTGTTGTGCCTCACAAATGAGGCGTTCATGATTCTGCGCAAAGCACACTATACCATGGATTGAGAAGAGGTCAACCAGCAAGACAAAAACGCAAGTTTCGTGCTTGTGTTTCTCCCATTTAGCAAAGTTACCACGATCGTGGTAATTTTGCTAAAAGACGAAATCTAGCTAGAAAAGAACTGCGGGTGTCAATAGTGGAACGGATGCAGAGCATATCAAGTAAGCATGCGTTCTTTCATAAGTTCCTTAATACCGTCCTCAAGCTTAACCTGCGGTGTCCACCCAAGAAGTTTTTTTGCAAGCGAGTTGTCGGCAAGCGTGTCGTGCGGCTCGAGGCGCGGCGCGATGTGCGCCACCTTCCCCCCGATAAGCTTGGCAAGTTCGTTCACGGAAAAGTTTCTGCCCGCGCCTATGTTAATTGCCTCGCCCTTCCCCACTTTCCTGCTTTCCGCGGCAAGCAGATTAGCACGGACCACGTCGGACACGTGCGTGAAGTCGCGCGTTTGGGTGCCGTCTCCCCAAATGGTGAGCGGTTTCCCTTCCTTTCGCTGTTTGAGAAATTTACCGATAGCGAGAGCATACGCTCCGTCCGGATTCATGCGCGGACCGTACACATTAAAGTAACGCAAACTTACCGTTTCAAGTCCGAATACCGCGCTCCACACGCGGCAATACTGCTCCCCAATATACTTCTGGAGCCCATACGGGCTTTTTGGCAGTGGCGCCATATTCTCCCGCAACGGCAATGTCTTCCCGCCCGACCGAATACTGCCAATCGTTCGGGCGGGTTGGTCGCCATAGGCTGAACTTGAAGCGGAATAAACGACCCTTTTCACTCCGGCTTCTTTCGAGGCAAGGAGAACATTGAGCGTACCAGTCACATTCACATCGTGCGTCTCACTTGGGTGCTCAATAGAGTATTGCACGCGCGGCAATGCGGCGAGATGAAAAACAAACGTAGCCCCCTTGATAATCGGCTGTATATCGGCAAGATTCCGGATGTCTTTTTTGTGGAAGCGCGCTTTCGGATTGACGTGCTCCTTTTTGCCGCCAGAGAGACTGTCAATCACATGCACCTCACATCCCCGCGCGACAAGAGCGTCGGTAAGATGCGAACCGATAAAGCCGGCACCGCCAGTAACGACAACTTTGGTGTTATTTTCGTTTTTTCTCATTACCGTTCTAACTTATCTGGCCGAGGAGAAATTACGCGC
This sequence comes from uncultured Candidatus Saccharibacteria bacterium, assembly GCA_964358745.1. GTDB lineage: Bacteria > Patescibacteriota > Minisyncoccia > Phycocordibacterales > UBA10002 > UBA10002. The sequence continues at coordinate 6,303 of CAYHPP010000033.1, forward strand.
GTCGCCAATTTAAAATGTAAAAATCAAAATGGAAAATGAAAGATAGCTGACTTGGTACATTTTGATTTTTGATGTTTGCATTTTACATTTCTATCCTACACTCCACTTCTCGAAAGCAACACTTTGATGGTCTTGAGCGCAATTTTTATGTCAAGCCAGAATGATCGGTTCTTGAGGTAGTAGAGGTCATAGGAGAGCTTGACCTCGGTTTCAATAGAGTTGGCGTTCACTTTTGGCGGGGTGTTGTGGTAGAGCTGCGCCCAACCGGAAAGCCCGGGTTTGATGAGATGACGGATGTTGTAATGAGGCACTTCCCGTTCATAGATTTCAACCAGCGCGGGGAGTTCCGGCCGGGGGCCGATAAGCGACATCTCGCCTTTGAGCACATTCCAGAGTTGCGGGAGTTCGTCAATGCGGGTTTTGCGGAGGAACGCGCCGACTCTAGTCGTCTTGTTCCCCTGCCGAAGTTCCGGATGTCCAGCGTCGTCCCGCGACATAGTCCTGAACTTGAAGGCGCGCATGCGTTTATTATTCAGACCGACCCGCTCCTGAAATACGAAGAGCGGGCCGCCGTCATCAAGTTTGACGGCCGCAAAGACAAGCAGATAAAATGGAAGCGAGAGAACGCATAGCACAATCGAGATGAGAATATCCATAGAGCGCTTCAAAAAGTCATATCCGTGTCGCGAGGAAACGAGCGAGATATGCTCCAAAAACCAATTGTAGCGGATAAGCGAAAGCGGAATGCGGTCAAAGATGTCTTCATAAATCTTGTGCATGTCGGAAAACTGGACCTGGTGGAATAGCAAATCGTAGAGGTGCGGCAGCAAGGCCGCAACGCGGCTCTCGTGCATGTCAACGACAATAAGTGAAATGCGTTCGTCGCGAATCCGGCGGACAATGTCTTCCGCCTTCGGTTCCGGAAATGACGCCGTATCCACCCCAAATTCAAACGTAATCCGATAGCGTGGATTATGATTCACCTCGCGTTTAATCTTCTCCATCTCTTCCCCGCTCCCGATGATAACCGCGCGCTGCCT
>CAYHPP010000034.1:0-7160 GCA_964358745.1 uncultured Candidatus Saccharibacteria bacterium
AATACCTGCTCATCCGGACGTTCCGGTCCTATTCGTAGGTATTAGTAGATTGGTACCAGATTAGTTGATTGGCATCTCAATCATGTCCTCCTTAAGTGAAATCAAAACCGCGAGGCTTTCTAAACTCAGACTCTTGCTCGAGAGGGGGATGAACCCCTATCCGGTTTCGGCTCGCGCCGATGCGACTCTCAAAGAGGCGGCGGAGGATTTTGAGAAACTCTCAAAGAAGAGAGAACTCTCTCTTGTCGGGCGCGTCATGGCGCAGCGCGGACAAGGAGGTCTCATGTTTGCCGACCTCTTTGACGGGACGGGAAGATTTCAGGCACTCCTCAAGAAGGATGAGGTGCGGGACGATTTCTTCACGCTTTGGAATGACGCAGTGGATATCGGCGACATCGTTGAACTAAGCGGCACGCTCTTTCTCACGAAACGCAATGAAAAGACACTTCAGGTGAAGAGTTGGCGGATGCTCACAAAAAGCCTGCGCCCGCTTCCCGAGAAGTGGCATGGACTTACGGATACGGAAGAGCGGTTTCGCAGGCGCTACCTTGACCTTCTCATGAACGAGGCAGTGCGGGGGCGTTTCATACTTCGCTCCGCCATCGTGCGCGCGCTTCGGAAGCTGCTTGATGCCGAAGGATTTCTGGAGGTGGAAACATCCATGCTGCAGCCGCTTCCCGGTGGCGGAAACGCGGAGCCTTTTAAAACGCGCCATAACGCTTTGGATATCGACCTCTATCTTCGCATTGCGCCGGAGCTTGACCTTAAGAAACTCCTCATTGGCGGGTTCCCTAGAGTGTATGAGATAGGGAGAAGTTTTAGGAATGAGGGGATTGACGTGACGCACAACCCCGAGTTCACGACCGTTGAGTGGTACGAGGCCTATAGCGACGGCGCGAAGCAACAGGCTTTCGTCGAGAAGGTCCTGCGTAGTCTTGTGCGGGAAACGCGCGGAAAAACTCCCGTGCACTTTGACGGCAAGGAAATTGACTTTGAAAAGCCGTTCGCGCGGGCGACGTACTTTGAACTCCTCCAGCGCTACGCGCTTATTCCGCATCCGGAGAAAGCGACGCAGAGTGAGCTCGCACTCAAGGCCGCCCAGCTTGGTGTGAAAGGCGAGGCGGGCGATACCCTTGAGAAGCTTATGGACGCCATTTACAAGAAAGCGGCTCGTCCAAAACTTATTCAACCGACGATTATCACCGACTATCCTAAAAACTACATCCCGCTCGCTAAGAAAAAGGAAGGTGATGAGTCGCTCGTGGACGCGTTTCAAGTAGTCGTCGGCGGTTACGAAATCGTGAAGGCTTTCTCCGAGCTCAACGACCCCGTTGACCAACGCGAGCGCTTTTCTGTTCAGGAGAAAAACAAAAAGGCGGGGGACAGAGAAGCACAACCAAGCGATGAAGCGTTTCTTGAAGCGCTTGAGTACGGCATGCCGCCCGCGGGAGGACTCGCCATCTCAATTGACCGCCTGACGATGCTTCTCTCAGATGTCAAAAACATCCGCGAAGTTATTTTCTTCCCGACCTTGCGGCCGAAGAGCGTATAGCGTTTAGAAAAAACTGGCGTGGGTCCTCATTGGACAACCTTGCGAGCGTCGCGCACAGCGCGGCCTTTTTGTTATGCACATCTTATCCACAGATAAACTGCTATATAGTGGGAAGAGGTGTTATAGAATGGTGGATATGTGGGGTTTGGTGGGAAACCTAGATTCTACGCAATGAAACATGAACATTCATAAAAAAATCTACAAAGTTTTTTATAGAGGAAGATTTTACTCCCTTTCGTTAACCTTGAGCACTTACGTTACCACTCGCAAGAAAGTCCCCGTGCTCGCTACAACGCTAAACGCTAAACGCTAAACGCTTCCCCATGCTCATCGGCGAATACACCCACACCATAGATGGGAAAAACAGACTTTCGCTGCCTGCGAAGTTCCGTTCCGAAATGGGGAAGAAGATAGTGCTCACGCGAGGACTCGACAAATGCGTGGCGATTTTTACCAAAAAGGAGTGGGACAAAATCGCGGATAAGCTTTCTGAATCGAGCATGCTCCAAGCTGATAGCCGCAACTTCAACCGTTTTATGTTCGGAGGAGCCATCGAGGCGGAAGTGGACACGATCGGTCGAGTGCTTGTTCCGGACTTTTTGAAGGAATGGGGAAATTTGGGAACGAAGGTTGCGGTAGTTGGCGTACAAACTCGCGTTGAGATTTGGAACGAAAAAGCGTGGGAGGCAAACAAGGCGACCATTGAAAAGCAGGCGGACAGCTTGGCGGAGAAATTGGGGCAAGTCGGAGTTCTTTAAATGATACCAATCAACGAATATCATGCGAATGCTACGAAAACACACGAATAAGATTCGATGCACGAATTAGTATTTTTTCGTTGCATTAGTACTCATTCGCAGTTTCGTATCATGCATGTACCGGTTCTTTTACAAGAAGTAGTTTCGGGGCTTCAGGCAAGGGAAGGGGACATCATCCTTGACGCGACGGTCGGGGGCGGGGGACACAGCGAGGCGTTGTGCAAGGATTTAGGGGGTGTCGCGACATTTCTGTGCCTTGACGCTGACAGCGACGCGATAGCGCGGAGCCGTGAACGCCTGAAGAGTTCTCGGTGCATGTTCCTGTTTTACCGGACGAATTACCGATACCTTGATACGGCGCTCGCTTCGCTCGGCGTTGCCGGCGTTAATCGCGTTCTCTTTGACCTCGGCCTCTCAAGTCTTCAGCTTGAAGAAAGCGGGCGCGGATTCTCTTTTTTACGCGATGAACCGCTTCTCATGACATTCGAAAAGGAGACAGAGGAAGGGACGCTGACCGCGCGGACCGTTCTGAACGAGTGGAGCGAAGAGACGATTACAGCCATTCTTGAAAGTTATGGAGAGGAGCGGTACGCAAGGCGCATCGCGGGGCGCATCGTGGAAGCAAGGAAGCAAAGGCCGATTGAAACCACCTTTGAGCTTGCGGCCATCGTGAGATCAGCAGCCAGGAAAACGGGGAGGATTCACCCCGCGACCAAGACCTTTCAGGCCCTTCGTATCGCGGTAAACGACGAGTTCCAGGGCCTGAAAGATGGATTGCGAAAGGCGTGGGAGAAACTTCTTCCAGGGGGTCGCATCGCCGTCATTTCCTTTCACAGTATGGAGGATAGGGTGGTGAAGGATTTCTTCCGGGAACTTGGCAAAAAGAAGATCGGAACGGTTGTCACCAAAAAACCCATTACGCCGGGCGAGGAAGAGCAGCAGAACAACCCGCGCTCACGAAGCGCCAAGTTGAGAATTATTGAGAAGCGACATTTCTAAATGTCGTCCCCGTTAAAACGGGGAACCAGAGGTAAAACACTATGCGCGTATCAAGAAAACATCCCAAATGGTTAAACAGGAACAGGAAGAACATCTTCTGGTCTTTGGCCTGCCTTTTGCTCCTCGTCACCTCCTTTTACATCTACCTCATTAACACTGCGGCGTTAAACGGCGTGCGCTGGAAGAACGGCGAAGGGGAGATCGCATCCTTGGGAGCAGACGTCTCCGAGCTTGAGTCATACTATCTTTCGCTTAAGCAATCAGTGACGCTTCGGATGGCATACGCGAAGGGCTTTGAAGATGTGAAGGCCATTACATTCATTCCCGCGCAGAAGATTGGCGCGGCCGTGTCAGCTAATGAGATTTGATGAGATAAGCTACCGACAAATACTAATCTGCGAATGTATTCCAATCTACAAATACCTACTAATCACACGATGAATCGCATTCTTATTCGCAGGTATTCGCAGATTGGCATGCATTAGTCATTATTGGTATTTGTTTTATCGGTCCCATCTGCGCACGTCTTTCCGATGAAAACAAACTCGCAATTTCTTTTTCGCGTGCGTCTTGTGGGCGTTTTCTCTATTCTTGCGGGCGTCGTTCTCCTCGGCAAGCTGTACGCCGTGCAGATAGTGCAGGGAGACGAGTATTCCGAGCAGGCAAAGCGCCAATACGCGCGTCCGAGCGAGGCGCTGTGGGATCGCGGTTCCATCTTCTTCACGGCGCAGGACGGAAGCCTCGTCTCGGCGGCAACGCTTAAAACCGGCTTTACGCTGGCTTTGAGCCCCAAAGATATCACCGACCCGGAAGGTGCCTGGAACGCGCTTTCTGCCGTTGTCCCGCTTCAGCGGGAAGATTTCTTTCTGAAAGCGGGGAAGGCGAACGACCCATACGAGGAAATAGGCCGGAGACTTTCTCCGGAAGCGGCGAGCTCCATTGAAGAGCTCCGGCTTGCGGGCGTGTCCCTCTATAAGGAGCGGTGGCGGTTCTATCCCGGCGGACGACTCTCGGCGCATCTCCTCGGGTTCGTCGGTTTTGACGGCGACATGCTTACCGGGAGATATGGGCTGGAACGGTACTACAACGACGCGCTCTCGCGCGATTCACAAGGACTCTACCAGAACTTTTTTGCAGAGATTTTCTCCGGAGTGAAAAAAGTCGTCGGGTCGGAGCGGAGCGAAGGAGACGTCATTACTTCCGTGGAGCCGAGCGTGGAGCACTTTCTTGAGGTTGCGCTTGCCGAACTTCAGGAATCGCTTGCGGCAGAACGAGTCGGCGGCATCATCATGGACCCGAAGACCGGACGCATCTATGGAATGGCACTCGCTCCCTCATTTGACCCGAACGACTATGGGAAGGAAGCAGACCTCGGACATTTTGGAAACGCGCTCGTTGAAAGCGTTTACGAGATGGGTTCAATCATAAAGCCCCTCACGATTGCTGCCGGGCTGGATGCCGGAGTTATTTCAGCGACAAGCACGTACTTTGATGCCGGCTCGCTCACGCTTAACACCAAAACCATTTCCAACTTTGACGGCAAGGGGCGCGGGAGGGTTTCAATGCAGGAAGTGCTCAACCAATCGCTCAATACAGGAGCCGCCACGGTTGCGCTTAAGCTTGGTAATGATCGGTTCCGCGAATACTTCAGGAATTTCGGACTTGGGGAAGAAACCGGAATAGATCTCCCGGGAGAAGCAGCCGGTCTCGTCGGGAATCTTGAAAGCGGGAGAGACATTGAGCTTGCAACCGCTTCCTACGGGCAGGGCATCGCGCTTACTCCCATTCAAACCGTGCGCGCTCTCGCCGCGCTTGGAAACGGCGGGTATCTGGTCACCCCGCACCTTGCGGTGAAGATGAAATACAGAACCGGCCTCGCGCGCTCCATGGAAAGCACTGAAAAGACGCGAGTGCTCGCGTCTGAAACTTCCGAGGAGATTTCACGCATGCTTGTTGAAGTGGTGGACACGGCGCTTCTCCACGGCGCGTACAAAATGCCGCATCACAGCATTGCGGCCAAGACGGGAACCGCGCTTATCGTGAACCCTGCGGGCGGCGGTTACTTTACCGATCGCTTTCTGCACTCGTTCTTCGGTTATTTCCCGGCCTATGACCCGGACTTCATCGTGTTTTTGTACGCCGTGGAACCAAAGGGAGTGGAGTTCGCCGCCGCCTCGCTTACTGCGCCCTTCATGAAAATCGCGAAGTTTCTCATTAACTACTACGAGGTTCCTCCGGATCGCTGATTAGCTTATTAGCTGGCTAGCTTCTTAGCTTCTTAGCTTCTTAGCTTACTAGCTTGCTAGTCATCTCTTGGTTGTTGCAAGGTCTCCCTCCTAACCAGCTAACAAGCTAGTAAGCTAACTAGCTGTTTTGGGTGTGGATAACTCTGTGGATATGGCCATTGACAAGATGGTAAATACATATATGGTTTAATCAGTTTCCTGCTCATTGGAAAGCCAATCATTCGTTCGGCCGCTCCACAATGCCGGCAGTTCTTGGCGGTTTTGTGGAGCGGCCGAGACAGTAAACGAACACGGTCGCCACTACAAGGTACAGCATGAAAACAACATATGCGGCGATCGTGGCAGCTCTTGCCATGATGTTCGGGTGCTTCGGCACCTCCACGGCACTCGCCCAGAACGGCAAAGACGCCGAGAAGGGCGGAAAGAAACTCATCGGTTCGTACGGCACTGAGCATCAGATGGTCAACGTCGGCCCATCGGTCACTATGGAGGAGGCGGTCTCCAAGCTTGTGAAGGGAAAGACCACCCTTGACGAGTTGGTGGAACTCCTTGGTCCACCGATGCAGCTCATTAACTATGGCGAAGGCACAAACGAAGTGAACATCGCCACGTATCATTGGCGGGCGGAACTTCGGGGCGGCCAGCCGAACATTGGGCGGGCCATTGGCGACGCAATGCTTGGGCCGTTTAGTATCGGCAAAGCGAAGAAGAGAGTCGCGGCAGCACAACAAGCGATGGATGAGGTCAGGACCTCCTTCAAGATGCTGACCGCAACATTCGGCCCCGGTGGGACCTTGAAGGGTCTCGTCACGAACCCTGCAATTATGCCGAAGAAGCCGGCGCCTCCGAGCGGCCTGAAGGTCGTTACCCCGCCGGAAAAGGCTTCCGCTGAAGCGTCCCTCATCGCAGCAACGCCCTCTCCATAGAGGGAATTGGCTTTTCCCCCCCAACAGAATGCCCGCCACCTCACGGTAGCGGGCATTTTTCTAAATGACTATTGAGTTAGCACAGAAAGCGGGTCTTCTCTGTCATCCCCCGTATCAAGGTACGAGGGCAGGCTCTCGCGTATGCGGGGATCCAGAATACGGTTTTATTTCAACAATCTGGATTCCCGTTCCCCGATCGTGGTCGGGGACAAGCTTCACGGGAATGACACCCCACTTTGTAGTTTCCGCTCTAGCTCGGTAGTCATTTTTTTCTATAACAAATCGCCCCACTCTAAATCTCCTCGTATTTCGGCGTTGCGCGCTCCCTGACGGTAGCGGAGCAGAGCGCGGGTTCCGAAGCGCCGGCGACGGACACGGCGGCGTTTTTGATGCCGACGGAATTGTAAGTTTTTATCACCGAACGAGTTGTTCCGGAAAGACCGTCGGTGCCTGTCCACGAGTATGAGTAACTGCCGCCTCCGGGAGGCGTCAAGGGGTCAACCGCCGCCTGCCAATTAACCGGTCTGCCGACATCAACGATGCTTGGCGTCGCGCTGCACGAAACGGAAGAGGGAGCAGGCCATTCAACGACAACCGGCGTCGGCGATTGCTTCGTTATGGGCACGCATCTGGGTGCCGAAACAGTCACGGTTGCGTCATAACTGCCAACGCTGTTGTA
>CAYHPP010000035.1:0-7144 GCA_964358745.1 uncultured Candidatus Saccharibacteria bacterium
CTTGAGCTTTGCCTCAAGTGCATCCACATAAGATTGCTCGCTTCGCGACTTCCCGAGTTCATTATGCACCTTAAAGCAGAGGCCATTCAGCCTGTAGGACAATTCCTTATACAATATATCTGCCATCGTGTTGCACTGGTGGAAAGCGTGATTCGAATATTCGTGGCATTCGCATGGTAATTCGTTGCATTCGTATCAACGTTTCTTTACATTTTGATTGATATCAAGCGCCCACGTAAGCTCTTTGAGCCGGCTTTCGGAAAGCGATGGCACTGCGCTTTGGGGCACCGCGCGCTCCTTTGAGGCTTCGGGCGCGCGGGCGCGCCGCTCCGTTCGCCGCCAAAGATAGAGCCGGCTTGAGAGGAAATACTTCGCCGCCGCTTGGACCATGAAAACAAATGGCTTGCCGTTTGGCTTCACGAACGCAAGCGCAAGCGCAAACAGGGCCGCGGGGATAATGAGGAATATCGCCGCGTAGAAAGGAAGAATGCTGTAGACAATGTAGACCATGCCCGCCCCCCCGACGAGGTAGACGAACTGCTTCACGGTAAACGGGCCGAAAATCTTGTCCTCTATGTTGATGAATTGGGGAACTTGAAACCTCATAAGAATAGGCGCTAGGCACCTAGGCGCTAGGCTCTAGGTGAGAGAGGTGAGAGATAGGTCAGAGATTAATTTGTTTAGCATTTTCATGACTTCGAGTAGCAGTGCGTCCACTTTGCTGAAATCAAGCTCCTTTTCTTTGTACAGTCTTTTTGCTATTTCAATTTGCGTCTCAAGCTCTCCTCCTGAACCAAACGAAACGAGGAAAAACTGTTTACACTCCTTGTTGTGCCCGCGAAGCTTGCCTTCCGCGATGTTAGATGGGATAGAAACCGCTGCCCTTCTCATCTGTGATGTTAAGCCAAATCGTTCATTGGACGGGAAACGGTCAGTCAACACATACACTTCGATAACTAGCTCAATACCCTTTTGCCACACTATGAGGTCCCTGTACGAGTGAATCATGTTTTGTCTCCCCTCCCTTTCTCTTTCCTAGAGCCTAATGCCTAGTGCCTATCCCAACGGTTCTCTGTACGGGTCCACCGTATACCGTTTTTCTTCTCTCGGCATCGTCACGGGAGTTTGCAGTTTCTGGTCAAGGAAGTCGTCAGTGTCCACTTTCGGTTTTGGCGGCAGCGCTATTCCTTCGCTCTGTGGCCGCATCTTTTGAGAAGCGTTTAGACCGCCCTGTGGCGGATATCGGTGAGCGGTTAGTTGACTGTCATCCTGCGGGGTTTCCCTCCGATTCGTATTCATTCGTTGATTCGCGTAATTCGTATATTCGTATGTTTGTCTCGGATTTTCAATACCCCGAAGCACTTCCTCCCGATTGAGCGACTCTTTCATCCGCGCCTGTCGCGCCAAAATGTTTTCCTCTGCCGGCGCATTCTTTCCAAAACTTTCAACTTCTAACTTTGAACTTTGAACTGCCCCGGTGTTCCACTTCGCGCCCGGGGAGTAAGGAGTCTGAAGACCAGCTTTAGGCTTATAGCTTATAGCTTTTAGGTCAGAAGGAGAACTGGCGGAAGCGGGAGGTTGGCTCTGTTTTATATTTTGGATATTGGAATTTTGAGCTTTTTCGATATTCGGGATTCGGGGTTCGATATTCTCCTTGTGGGGCTTCACGTCTTCGTGAAGCATACGCAAGGAGTCGCGCACCCTCACAAAAATTTCCGCGCTCACATCGCGGGCGATTTCTTTAGCTTGGTCTTCTGGGAGGCGGAGCCGCCGCGCGATATTTGCGACAAAGTCAGCCGGGTGGGTCAGCCCGAGGAGGACGAGTCCCGACTCGCTCGCAAGAGAGGCCATCTGGTCTACATGGAGGAGATGTCTCTTCGCGACGCTTTCAATGGCGTTTGCGGTATCAACGGACGAGAGCGACTGGCGAAGTCCGGGGGGCAAGTCCTCAAACGCATTCCGCAATTCTTGTTCGCTATACTTTGTCCCTGCCGCGATGCGGGTTAATGCCCGGATGTTTCTCTCTTCCATCGGGGGTTTCTCTTGCTCGGTATTGGGTATTCGAGCTTTTTCGATATTAGGTATTTGATATTCTATATTCCGCGCCGCAGTGGTTACCGTGCTTGAAGTTGGCGTGGTTTGCGGCGGCGGCGCAGGTACTCTTCCCTCTTTTATCGGAAACCCCGCCTGCTTCAATATCGGGAGCACTGGGTCAAAAACCTTTTGTTGAATCTCATACGCGAGCGCCGGCAACTTCGGCCGGTTGTCCTCCTCAATGTGCGGGTCTTTTTGTATGAACGCGAGAAAATTACTCGCGGAGTCCTCCCCCGCAAGCACCCGCTTCACGCCTTCACAAATGTTGCCCGTTTCGCGCATTACAAAGTCATGTTTGGAGGCAATACTCTCAACGCCATACACAATGTCAAGCTCTTTGCGCGACAGTTCATCTTGCGCGTTCAAAGGAAGCACTCTTATGAACGCCGATAATGTTTCCAGTTGTTCTTGTATGTCCATATATTAGGTAAACCTATACTCTCATTCGAACAGCCTGCCGCGTATGCCTGCCTCCGCGAAAATATTTCTCGCAGGAGTATTCACCCCTTCCTTCTTTTTAAGCTCTTGAAGCGAGGAAATAACTTCCTGTTGAGATTCATAGATGGGTTTCATGGCGCGACCTGTGGTCGCAACATAGCCCTTTATAACCTCAAACCATGGCTTCAGGTCATCACGGATGGACCCGTGGTCGGTAAAAGCATGCCCTCGGTTTTCGTTGACAACCCACTTGATAATCTCAAGCGTTCCCTTGTTTATCTCACCCTTGCCAAGTTGAGCGCGCTTGAACTCCTCAATCCATGTTTCAAGATGCGGCAAGGTGTCGTCAAGGTCTCGTTTATCATAGTCTTGCGCCGTTGCCTGGCTCAAGTTTCTCCGGACAATGAGCATATTTCTAAGAATTCCAGGCATCATGGTGAACTCATCGTTTGCAAGGTTTAACTTCACATTACCATACATAGTTTCTCCAGCGCGATGTCGCAGCTTCCTTTCCTCTTTAGACACATCGTCGTTAAGGTTGTGTTGCTTGAGCGTTTCTCTAAGAATGTTACCAAGACTCTTCCATGTCCGGCCGAGCTTATCCGTCCAAGTCTCCGCGGTCTCGTCAAAATGCTCGAAGTAATCTTCGGGTCCCACGGCAAGAAGCTGCTTGTGGAACTCCTCGCGTATTTCCTTTGCCGCGGCGGGGGCCATCTCTCCCAATTTTTGGATGAGGCGAGTGTCAAGCCCCAAATTAAAGTCTCCCGCGTGTTGGACGTAGTGGCGTTTAACGACTCGCGCCTGTTCCATGGAGTTGGAGTCAATCTCTCCCGTATTGCGGACCATATTCCAAGTGTCTTGCTTAATGGTATCCACAATGAATGGGTTGCTAAATGCCTTGCGGTTGTAGCGATACAGAGCAGTCACTTCGTCGGGTTTGAGGATGTTGCGGAGCGCCTTCTTGACATCAGGAGCCTCATCCCAGCCGGGTTGTTTGGGTGGCGCATGCACTATTTCCTCGCCGCTCTTAGTCCGTAGAACTTGGTTTCCTTTCGTATCAGCCTTAGTTTTTTCTAGCTCTTTTCTCTCCTTTTTTACCTTCTCTACCAAGGTGGTTTGAGCTCCCTTTTTTGTGGTCAAATCTTTCTCTGCAATCGCCAATGCTTTTTCAGCGAGCACTCGTTTACTCCAGTCAGTCTCTTCATCTACCGTCTTTTGCACTTGTTTTACAACTCGTTCGGCTTGGGCAACCGCGAAATCTGCTTTTTTAATGTCATCTTTTAATTTTAAGCCGCTGCTCCCGATGTAGCTTTCGATGTAGCTTTGCAGATCTGTTTCCACTTCTTCCCTTGCCGTTTTCTGCACATCCACCTTTTTCTGATGCTCCGGCAATTCGGCAAGATATTGGTCATTGCGCACCTTCCTCCGTTCGGCGGTGTCCTCCGCGCGCTTCCATCGCGCGCGCGTGTATTCTTCTTTTTCCTCCTTCGTGAAGTGTTCGCTCTTCATGAGCGCGAGGTATTTATCCTGTCCAAGCACCGTGTGGTCCATGAACGCCGGATTTTCAAAGAAGGTTTTAGGCAAATTAAGAAACGCCTCGGTAGACATTTGACCCAGCGCGTAGTTAATCTCTGCTCCATGCGCCTGCATCTCCTTACCATTCTTGTCTGTAAATTCTGCTACCTTTTTGTCCGCCACAATCTTGGCGGCGGCCAATGCCGTCGCGCTCCCTAATGTAGCGTGCTCCTTTTTCGTCTCATCACGCCTTTTTTCCGCCTCCTCGCGCTCCTTTTTGAATTTTTCTTTTTCCGCAGAGCCGAGCGCGGCGGCACTCTCCTTTGTGGTGAGTTCCTTTACGGTTTTGTCCTGCTCCGTTATGGATTTGTCCATCTCCATCAGTCTCTCAGTCTGGATCTTCGCCGCCGCACCCTCTAACGCTTGATGCTGCTGCTCCGCCTCCTCGCGCTCCTTTTTGAATTTTGCCTTCTCCGCGGGGTCGGCTGCGCCGCTCTCCTTTGCTCTTAGTTCCCTTATGGCGGCATCCAGCTCCCCCGCTCCCTTTTCCGCCTCTTCAGCTTGCAGTTTCTCGTTCAGCAGGCGCTGTTCTTGTTCATGAAAAGGTTCCAGAGCTTTGGCATTCTCCCGTGCCGCATGGCCGTGCTCAATTTCCTGACGCTTTGACGCCATCTCCTCCCCCTCTTGATAGGCCTCCTCAAGCGATTTGTGGCCGATTTTAAGATTGGCGACCGCTCCCGTAGTAACGCCGCGAACAGCCCTACCAATCATAGTGCTCCCCAACTTGGACTGGCCGGCTCTCTCTTCCAGATAACGCGGGTCAAACCATTTGCCCGCCTTCCCCACAGTTTGGGCAAATTTGGCACCAACCCCCTTTCCCTCCTGAAAACGCCCTCCCCATTCGTTCATCTTTTTGCCAAGTTGACTTTGCTTGAGTAATCTTGTTGAAGCCATCCACTGGGCCGCTTTGCCGATCTTACCAACTCCCCCCATCGCGCCTGAAGGTATTTTAATGATGCCTCTCGCGGCTGCGCCTGTTACGCCCACAACGCCCCCGACGGCCGCGCCCTTAATCTTCTGCCACCCCGCCATGGCCATTTCGCTTCCCTTGGCGCCCAGGGACTGCGCGACGACGAGACAGGCCACCATGAATCCGATGAGCATGACGAAGTTGAAGACGACGATAATCGTGTTGGACCCCGTGCCAGTAATCGCCGCCGCAAACCCGATTTTCTCTCCCACTGTCGCGCTGTCCCCGTAGGCGCCGAGGAACGCTCCCGAGTTGATGGTCGCTACCACGATGTAGGCGAGGGCGAGATAGAGCGGCGCGAAGAAGGCCTGGCTCCAGAGTTTGCTCCACCACGCGTGCGCCATACCCGACGCGCCGGGCAAAATAAGCCCGACGAAGGCGAGCGGCGAGAGAATCATGAGCATCATGAGCGTAATGGCGCGGTAGATAAACATAATGGCCGCGGCGAAAAACACCCAGGCGGCGACAATAATAAAAAGCGAGCCGAAAAAGCCGATGAGGATGATGTTGGTGAACGAGAGGCCGTCCTTCAGGTTTGCGCTCCGTGCCGCCGTTGCGATGGTGGAGCTGTCTGCGTTGATTTGTTGCGACCCGATTTGCTTCGCGTTGAAGATGGTGGAGAGTTGGAGTCCGTAGAGAAACGCTTCAGAGAGGCCGCTGTCAAAGTCCTTTTCTTTCCCGGGCTCCACGATGAGCGAGTAGAAGTGGAGCGCGGCGATGTTTGAAGCGTCCACGACCGCTTTCGTGATGAAGAGCGAGAAGTTGATGAAGAGCGCGACAAGAACCATCTGCGCGAGATACCCCCACGCCTTTTTGCCGCCGCCGCCTAGCCCTAGCGTAATGGAGATGCCGCACCAGAGCGTGATGAAGATAAAGACGATGTTCGCGATGTCCCGAAGCACCTTCCAGCCGATGTCTACGATGGGAAGGCTCTCAAGCAGGGTGTTGAGATTTAGGGTGTAGCTCAAGGTAAGGTTTAAAAGTACGCCCGCAATCCAGAGCGTACGCGCCGCAAGCCACATGGCCATGTCCATGAGAGCGGCTACACAGCCCTTGATGTTGAAAAAACCACAGGAAAAAGCATCCGCCAGCTCTTTCGCCTGATTCTTCCGTGCCGTCTCGGCGGCCGCCTGCGCCGCCGCGGCCCGTGCCTCATCGGAGTGAGGGCCGGGGCCGTATGCGCCGCCCTCAATCGGGGTCTCGTCAAACGGGCTCGGTCCCTGGTTAAAACCGGTTGACGGGTCATATCCTCCTGCACTATCAGGGTCGGCAGGCACATCTGTTTCATTTCCCGGTTGAACAGGGTAGAAACTGTCGTTCAGGGCTTCAATTTCTTCAAGGCTCGTGGGAGGGTTTTGAGCGTACAGGAAAATGGGGCCAGCAACAACACCCGCAATAATGCCGCTCAAAATGAGCGTTGCAATGGTAACCGTACTCCTTGATTGTTTACCCTTCTTTGTCATGTTGTTACATTCTTTTTCTCTCCCTCTTTCTTCTTTTGGTTCCAGTCGCTTGTTACGAGTTCCAGTCCCAGTTCCTCCCCCTATTGCGCGATAATCTCTCCCGTCCCATCTGTTTCCGGTGGCCCATAGAGATTGATTCCAGTGAGCACTAATGGGGAACTCCTTTGGTGCCCTGTGGGCCCGTCAGCGCCCCAAATGATGATGGCGTTAGCGTCTACCGGAGCAGGCACCCCGGCCGGTGTTTCAAAGGTAATGGTGAAATCTTCCGCACTACCTTCAACTTTGGCGGCTGCGCCGGTCGTTGCTCCTGAAGAACCCGTGAAGGTAAAGACGACAGGTGAGCCTTCGACATCGCTTGGTTTTATGGGTCTACTGGCTAATCCTTCCGATGCAGGAACGTTTGCCAACTCGAGCGAACCTATCGGGTAAGCATTTTTGTAGGTCCCTACGGTAATAATATGGACTTTTTCTGTCTTTTGGAGCGAGGCCGTCCACCAGTGCGGTGTGGGGCCACCCTCAGTGCTGGAAAAACTTCCCGCGTAGAGGGCCTTTTCCGGTCCCTGTGGCATATCACGCCCTGGAATCGGGCTGTAGTAAGTATGGG
>CAYHPP010000036.1:0-6864 GCA_964358745.1 uncultured Candidatus Saccharibacteria bacterium
CTCGCACGGGGAGTTTCCGCGCGCCATTTGGAACGAGTACCGCATTGCCGGCGTGTCGCTTCCGATTTCAGGTGGTCGGCCTGCCTGCCGCGCCGAACGCGGCGCAGGCAGGGAGATTTTTCTGAACGGCTCGCTTGATAAGGTGGAACTTTTGCGGGACGGCGGAGTTAATGTCGTGGATTACAAAACCGGCCGGCCGAAGAGCCGCGCCGAGATTGAAGGAAAGACGAAAGGCAGCGACGGGAACTACAAGCGCCAGCTTGTCTTTTATCGTCTGCTTTTAGACGGCGCAAGAAATCCTGCCCGAACGACCAAGTCGAGCGGGTGGCGGATGAAGACAGGTACGATTGACTTTATCAAACCCGATGCCCGCGGCCGCTTTCACCGCCAAGTTTTTGATATTTCCGATGCAGAAGTTGCCGACCTCAAAAATCTTGTCGCCGACGTCGCGCATCAGATCTTCTCATTTTCGTTTTGGAATGCAACCTGCGACGATTCCTCTTGCGACTGGTGCCGTCTCTCGCAAGTTCTTCAAGCAACAAAAAACGGCCGCCCACGAAGAACGACCGCTACGTAAGTGTGCCGCAACACTACAAGGTTCGGTAGAATAGAACAATGGTGACAACGCTCCGGCAGTGATCGCTGACTCCAAGAGTGGTCACGAATGCTTTTCGCTCTACAACTTCAACCTTCCCGTTCGTTTCTCGGAGCCATGTGTTGGCCTCCCCTTCTACTACGTCTTCACTAAAACTCATGAAGATTTTTACTTGTTCCATAATGCTACCTCTTCTCTTCCGCAGCCGCTGGACCGACCACCGACCCAGTTTGTCGGATTTCTGCTGGACATCTCAACCCCCCTATTATTTTGTCAATAGCGCGCGCGAGTGTAGCATCCACGGTGACAGTGAGAGTAATGAATGTAGATTTTCGGGCTACCAGAAATAAGATACGATCGTACCTTATTTCTGGTATACTGGTGGAATGCTAAAGGAACTTCAGCACAGGACAACAAGGAAGAAAACAAAACGCCTCGGGAGGGTTCAAAAGAAGATTTTGCTGTTGCTCTTTGGCGGGCTCGCCCTCTCGTGCTCCCGTTCTCCCAGCAAAACATTGCAAATCATTCGAGGAATGCATGAGGCTTGGAAAGACATCGATAAGCAGGCTGCCGACAGGGCGATTCAGGCGCTCTATGAGTCTTCTCTCGTTGATGCAAAAGTGAATACTGATGGCACTCTTACCTTAATCTTGAACGAAGAAGGGAAGAAGCGGGCGCTTACTTATCGATATACAGACATCAAGATTCCTAAACCAGCCATGTGGGATAAAAAGTGGAGACTTATCATCTTTGATGTACCGGAGTGGGAGAGAGAAGCGCGCGATGCCTTTCGCGACCACCTTGATTACATGGGATTTTTCTGCATTCAAAAATCCGCGTGGGTGTATCCTTATAACTGTAAGGATGAAATTGATTTTATCGTCGAATGTCTTGATGTCCGGAAGTACGTACGATTCATCACTGCCGACTATTTCGACAATGAGGAGCATCTAAGAAGATTTTTCAGGCTCGACCAAAACAGCCTCTCAAAGAAATAAGGTACGATCGTACCTTATTTCTTGAGAATTATTATGCAGCCAGATCGATGAGTTGGCGATAGGAATAACTATTTAAGCAAAATATCGATGGTTGCCTTGAGCGCGTCAAACGGTAGCGCGCCGGAGAGGCCGATGCGGAGTCCGTCTTTTGAGAGGCGTATGGGAAGTTCGCCATACGGGTCGCGGAAGGGCTCCATAAGCGCAAGCAGCGCGTCTCTATCTTCCTCGGAAACCGGGCGTTTCAGAACAAGTACGCTGTACGGTGTTCCGGTTGCGCCGGCCGCGCTGCCATCTTTTAATTCACTCTGCACTCGCTCCGCGTGCCGACCGCTTGAGAGGCATTCATCAAAACGCGCGGCGTCCAATCCAATCCTCCCCGCAATACGCGGCAGTTCCGCAAGGTCAAGCCCGTTGTTTGAAGGAGTAATCTCAAAGATGCGGTCGGCGTATTCCCAGAACATCGCATTACCTCCAAGTTCTCCCGCGCACAGAAGCGCCTCCGACTCCTTCGGCGCTTTGGGGTGAAGTCCCACGATGGGAAACTGCCGGTACACCCACGCGACCTGTCCCGATTTGCCGTACTCACTCATAACGCGCTGCATGGTCGTGTGGAACCGTTTGCAGAACGGGCACTCGGTGTCCGAAAATTCAACAAAAATGATGTCGGCGCCCGGGTTGCCGCGGATATGGTCGCGCGCTTCGTCAATCGGAGAAAGAGGTATATCGTCAAGAGAAAGCGCGGGCGTCTTTTCTCCAACTCCCTTGTCAATTTCTGGAGAACCGACGGTGCCAGAGCGGAGAAAAATCGCCCCTGCGATAAGGACTCCCGCAATCACGATTGCTATGGGAAGCGTGATAGGATTTTTCGTCTGGGTGGGTTCCATGGAGGGGGAGTATAACAGTAATGATGAAATTGTACAGTGCGGAATCTCTTTTTTCTTAGAACGGCAGCGTGTGCGTCAGCGCGTGCTCCTGCTCTTTCTCCCAATCGCTCGTATCAAGAACAATGTCTCGGATCATTTTTCCGTCTGGATACTGCACCTTGCCGTGTTTAAGAGCGTGGTCGTAAATCGCCTTGGTGATTCGCACGTCATCTAGGCAGTAATCAACCACTCTTTGCCTCTCTCCTTGCCGCCACCAGATGTTTGCGAGAGCTCCGCTTCCGCTCTTCCGGCTCCCGATCGTGGCGGATGCGACCGCATCAAGGCCGATTCGCCGTCCGAGCACTTTTTGAATTTTCTTCATGAGGTCCAGACTCTTGATACCCGAGAGATCACCTGGGTAATACTTGTTGAGAAGCGGAATGTCAAAGTGGTCGGAGTTGTAGCCGATGAGGAGGTCGGCCTTTTCAAGAATCGGCCAAAGTTTCGGCAGTTCCTCTTCAAAAAAGCTCCCGTAGGTATTGGTTGCCGAATCATAGATGCATACGCAGGCAAGCGAAAGCGAAGCCGGGTCATTTGACCCGGTGTCGGTGAAGAAGTTCGTGGTTTCAATATCAAAAACAATTTTGCGCATGGCGTGATACGAATGTTGCGAATGAGCGCACGAATGCTTCGAATATCCGAATGACAAAGAGTTTAGGATTCGTGGATTCGTAGCATTCGCATGGTAATTCGTTGCATTCGTGTCAATTTTTAAGCGGTAACCCGTGAGTCTCCAGGAAATCCCTCATCGTCACATCGCCCATGCCAAAACCCACCGTCGGAACCGGCTCTACGCCGAAAATTTCAAGCAGATTGTCGTAGCGTCCGCCGCCAAAAAGAGAGCGGCGGTTGTCGGGGTGCGTGTCAAAGACTTCAAAGACCGTGTCTGTATAATATTCAAAACCTCGCATTAACGATGAGTCCAATACTACATTGTTCACTCCCTTTTTCCCGAGTTCCTGCTTAATCTTGGCGAGCGATGGGTTTTCATGTATTTTCTTTGCATCATCGTCGCTAAACGGTCGTGTGAAGTGTTTTTTATTGCCCGCCTCCTGTTCCTCGGGGGATAGCTTTGGCCGTCTATCCAAGAACCGATACACCTCCGGCCATTGAATCTCGTTTTTCTTTATCGGCCCAAAGACTTCAGCAATAGTTTTGCGTGAGTTAATTCGTATCTCAAAATCTTCATCTTTCGCGCCAAACGCTCGCATAATTTTGTACGCGAGTTCAATAATTTCCACTTCCGCTTCTATTCCCGCGATACCCATAACGTCGCAGTTTAACTGCCAGTGCTCGCGCTTCCTCCCTCGCTGGGGCCGCTCATAGCGGAAACAATTCGCAATCGTGAACCAGCGGAGCGGAAACTTCAAGGACTTTCGTTTTGCCGCTATCATCCGCGCGAGGGAAGGCGTCATTTCGGGTCGAAGCGCCACCTCGCGTCCGCCACGGTCGGTGAAGGTGAACATCTGCTCGTTCACGATTTCGTCACTCCCCTTGCTCCGATAGAGTTCCGCGGGTTCCAAAATGGAAGCGGCATACTCTTCGTAGCCAAACTCATGGGCCACTCTCTTCCAGATGGAGAAGATATGATTCTGCACCGCCATGTCTTCAGGATAAAAATCCCGCACGCCCTTGTAGGGCTCGGTGGACAGTCTTTTTCCGGGTTCGGACATGAGGGTATTGTAGGGCATAAAGTCCTCATTCACAAGAACCCGAGCATTTGCTTTTCTTCTCGTAATACCCCATAGTAAAGATGGTACAACATAGTTTGAATCCTGGTACCAGAAAGGAAGTGAGATATATGAGTGCACCAAGAAGCGAATTGGGTAATTGGGCCAACGCCATCGGCAATTTTATTGCCAGCGGCGGAGTCAGGACGAGTGATCCGAAGTCGAGCACGAGTCACAAAGGTAGCGACGACGACTCCTCTCCGGAAGATAGTTCAAGCCCAAGCGCGGATGACGATTATCGCGGGTCCGCCAACGACGACTGAATCAAAGGGAGGTGTTGCGAAACACCTCCCCCTTGCTATACAGCATACCCTTTTTTACAAGGAGTTGCGTTTCCATTCGGGTCTGCTATAGTAGCGGGGTCTTTTTTCTCAAGGAGGCTTGCCCGAACAGATCTGTAAAGATGTGCGCGGGTGAACCGAGAAGGTGTAGCCGTATTGAGAAGCGGGGCTAATCCGTCCACCGAAGGGTGGCTAGGACGCCCAAGGTCGGAAGACGAATGTTATCAGGTTAGTTTCTCAATGCATGGCAACCAAGCTATACGTTGGCAACCTGTCGTACAACACAACGAACGACAGCTTGCGCGACGCATTCGCCCAAGCCGGAACGGTCGTATCAGCGACCGTGCTCTCTGACCGAGTGAGCGGTCGCTCACGCGGTTTCGGCTTCGTTGAAATGGAAGACGCCGATGCGGCAAAGGCCATCGAGATGTGGAACGACAAAGACCTGGACGGAAGAAAGCTTCGCGTAAACGAAGCTCGCCCGATGGCGGAACGCCCGCCCCGGCGCTTTGACCACAACTCTGACCGCCGGAGTTTTTAACATCCGCCCGCATCCTTCCCCGCCGTTTCGGCGGGGGAAGGTGCGGTTTGCGGATGTTAAACCCCGCACCAATCCCAGGCCGAGCGCGAGTGCCGAACAGGCACATCCTTTGCTGGGCGAAGCGCGAGGCCGTCTGACTAACTGGTGCTGGGGTTAAGCAAAACTCTGCGGTAATCCCAAACTACCCTTCAGACTTCGGTTTGAAGGGTAGTTTGTTGTTGCGCGGGCAGTAACGCACTTCCTACGGTGAGAGTTGCAGTGAAGGGAGAAAACACGTACTATCAAGGCGAGGCACACAGCATGCCGCGCTATGTTTCTGGAAGAACAAAATGAGACAAAAGATCTCGTCGCGGGTATCTCCGATGAGGAGCTTTTGAAACGCTCGCTTGCGAATCCCCGCCTGTTTGAGAAACTCCTTGACCGGTATGAGGAGGCGTTCTTGCGCAAGGCATATTACATTCTGGGGAATCGGGAGGCGGCGGAGGATGCCGTACAGGACGCATTTGTGAAGATTTACAGAAACGCCCGCCGGTTTGAGCCGCAGCCCGGCGCGGGATTCAAGTCGTGGGGATACCGGATTCTGGTGAACACCTGCTACACCGCATACAAAAAGAAAAAAAACACGAGGGCATTTCTCGCCGACCTTGACCCCGAGTTTCAGGAACTCGTCGCCGACCGCGGCGCAAACGAGCGCCGTGAGCAGGAACTCAATCGCGACGAGGTGGAGTCGTTCCTGCGCGAACTCTCCAGCGGGTTAGAACAACCCATGCGCCTTCACTTCATTGAGGGGAAACCGCATGCGCAAGTCGCAGACATCATGGGCATTTCGGAAGGGGCCGTACGCGCGCGCGTGCATCGCGCGAAGCAGGAACTCAAAGCGCTCATAGAAAGAAGAAGAAAATCCGAAACTCTAAATCCTAAATCCTAAACCGACAGTCTGCTGTCGTTCCCGTGCAGGCGGGAAACCAGTTCTTCTGGTTCCCCGTTTCGACGGGGATGACATTGAGAAATGTCAGTTTAGAGTTTAGAGCTTAGGATTTAGATTTTTAAACGAGTAAGAAACATGGAAATTCTAGACACTAAAGATATTGGTCGCAGCACCGCCTCATTGAAGCAGCGCATCATGCGGCGCATCTATTTTCTCTTCATGGTGCGGAATCTCTCGCCGCTTGCGTTTGACTGCCTGCTTTTGGTCGTCGTCGGGTTCGTGGTCACGCTGTTCGTCTCCATAGGCGACGTGCTCCAAAACCTTTCCACGGCTCAAAGCTCGGGAAGTATTTCAAACTTTTCATTCTCAGCATTTTCCGCAACCGAACTTGAGACAAAAATACTTCTTGTTGTGCTCGGTGCGATCGGTTTCTTCGCTGTCCGGCATCTGAAGCAGGCATGGAGGGCAGTTCAAGTGATTCGCGACAAGAAATAGCGAATCACTTGAACTCTTAACTTTTGACTGATAACAGTTAGTAGTCAAAAGTTAAAGGTAATGTTTGAGATTCTCCTCTAGCTTGCTAATCTCATCATGCGAGAGATGGTGATTTTCAGGGTGGTGCCGAAGGTAATGAAGCCCCCGCTTCATCTCTTCTTTGCTGATACCCGCGCTTTCGCCGCTTTCGCGCAAGTCGCCGCGAAAGACGTTTTCCACCTCGTCAATCTCATGGTTGGAAAAGACGCCGCCCGTGCGGAGCTTGTAAAGCGTCTTTCTAAATTCGTCTTTTGAGATGCGGTCTGACATAGTTGTTTGTTAACTATACGAATAATACGCCGAACCTATATAGATAGTATGAAGGATATCTTGC
>CAYHPP010000037.1:0-6707 GCA_964358745.1 uncultured Candidatus Saccharibacteria bacterium
CCTCTGCTCGGCTCGCCAGCCTCTGCAAGGCTCCGCAAAAAGTCTGCCTGCACCCGAATTTCGTAATTCAGAGTTCTATTCACCCATATCAGCGCGACTGGTTATTTTTTTGGCCATTCACTCGCTTCAAAATATCAGAGCCAAAAAAATGCGTCGTTTTCTGTTGCGAAGCAAATCGTTCTTCCGCCAAAGCGATGAGCTTGGTGACAAGTTCTACCCCGGAAACACCAACTTTTTTCCAATTGTGATTGTAAAGGCCTCCCGGAAGCGTGTTTACCTCGATCACATAAACGTGATTGGTTGTACTATCAATTAAAAAATCGACTCTTGCTATTCCGGAACACCCGAGCGCGCGATATGTCCTTTTTCCCAAATCTTCCACTTGTTTCGCAAGTCCCCTGTCAATACTTGCCGGAATCTCGCTGTACTGACTATTCGCCCCTCCGCCTTTTTTGTTTCCCGAGAGATACTTATCATCAAAATCAAAAAATCCGGTTTTATTGAGTGGCCGCTCTATCGCCGCTAATTGCAACACCTCATTGCCCATGATCGGAAGAGTTACCTCGATAAGATTTTCTATGCTTTCTTCCACAAGCGCCTTGTCGTCATAATGAAAAGCAACTTCTACGGCATTTCCGAGTTCGGAATTTTGCTTGACCTTGGTAATTGCGATACTCGAACCGAGATGAACAGGCTTCACAAAGATCGGCCAGTGCAGTTGGGCGATCTTTTTCGTCCAAATACTTCTGTCCGTTTCCCAGTCATTTTTTGTAAACCAAACGTATGGAACGACGGGAATGCCTTCGGCGGCCAAAATTTGTTTCGTCAAAACCTTATCCATGGCGACGGCGGAAGCAAACAGATCACAGCCGACAAAAGAAACATTGGCCATACGCAGAAGCCCCATCAAACTACCGTCTTCGCCAAATGTGCCGTGCATGGCCGGAAAGGCGACATCAATATGAACGGTCTTTGATCTGATGCCTGGCCAGATAATCTTAAGCCCGCCGTCAAAGAGAATCCGGACTTTTTTTTCTCTCGCCAAGCGCGCCTGAAAACCATCCCGCGTGAAATACACGAGGTCGTTCATCGCTTGATCTGAGTACCACGATCCGTCTTTTGCGATATAGATCGGCCAGACCTCGAATTGTTCCGCCGCGAGAAGAGATTGAATAATGGGCATATGCGCAGTAATGATTGATACATCATGTTCTACGCTACGGCCTCCAAAAATAACGGCGATTGTTTTTTTCATGGGATTTTATCGATATTGGTCAGGCCAGTCATTTTGCAGTAACACGATGTCGCCGCTTACGGTCAAAAACGGCAAAGCGGCAAAGGCGGCGGGCGCGTCATCAAACCATATCACATCTCCTCGGTATCCTTCTTCTTTTAACCCACACTCAATGTCGGAAGTTACAGAATTTTTTATTAAAACAACTTTTTCTATATTTACCTTTGCCAATTTTTTGCCGATTTGCTTGTGTATTTCCCGGGTTCGCGCTCCCATCTCCACAAGGCCTGGCGTAACATAAAATCTTCGACGACCTTTCAAAGACTCCAAAAACTCAATGGCCGCGTTGACTCCGTCGGGATTGCCATTGTAACTGTCATCAATCGTGACGA
The DNA here is from genome assembly GCA_964358745.1 of uncultured Candidatus Saccharibacteria bacterium. GTDB lineage: Bacteria > Patescibacteriota > Minisyncoccia > Phycocordibacterales > UBA10002 > UBA10002. The sequence goes on from CAYHPP010000037.1 coordinate 1,627, forward strand.
CTCCGTCGTTGCGCGCTTTTGGCTCCAAGCGGTGTTCGAATGGTCTTGTCTTCTTTATGCCGGTCTGAACCTGTTCGAACGACAGCCCAAAACGAATGGCGATGTCGGCCGCCGCCGCAAGCGGACCGATTTGGTGTAGGCCCAGAAGCGCCGATGTCAATTCCAGCTTCGTGCCGTCGCGAATGAGAGTAAACGATGTTCCAGCCAGATCGGTTCTTGGATTCTCGATTTTCCAGTTTCCTGCGCACTCCCGATCGTATGGCGTATGACTGGGGCGGAGATTTTTTCGCGCAAGCTCGCTCTCTATATTCACATACACCGGCCTCTCACCAAGATAATCCGCCAGTTCGTAAATAGTTTCAACCGTTCGCTCCAATGACTTGAACTTCTGCAGGTGCGCCTCGTTGATGCCGGTAATGACTCCGATGCTTGGTCCCACCAACTCACACAGCCTCCGTACATCACCAGGATAGTATTCCCCAAATTCAAAAACCAAGACATCTTCGTCTCCCTTCAGCGTTTTCACAAATTTACTGATCCCCAGCGGCGTATTGTAACTCCAGGGCGGAGCCGCCACTTTTTTCCCTTCAGATAAGACCGTTTTGATGATTTCGCGCATTGTAGTTTTGCCAAAACTTCCCGCGATGCCTATCTTTACGGCGTTGTGGTTTTCGAGTATTCGTTTCGTTTTACTCATGGCGAGATACTCAACCGGCCGTTGAACCACGATTCTCATAACTAGAAGCGGGATAAGTATTCCGTAAGCCAAAAAATACGGAGAAAAAAGCACGACGAGGAACGGCAAAATATATTTGAGCGGGCCTGTGCCGGTCCATAGTATGAAAATCGCCGCGCCAATGAGGAAAAAAAGGATGGTCCACGCGGCAACAAGCAATAAAAGGCCCTTCGCCGTCCCTACAAACCGCTTGCGCCGTTCAACACGAGCAAAATCTTTCGTCTTGCGGTACCACACCAAATAATCGCGAATATCGTATTCGCTCGCTTGAAGCATGTACGCAAGAGATCGCGGATAGCATGAACTGTAGCGTGATAGCCAATTTCGTATCATAGAACCCATCTCAAAATAAAACAATAAAGACATGAAAGGCGGTGGCTGTCAAAACGATAAAATTTCGGTCAAAAAGAGAGTTTCGTCGGTCGGTCGTACGGAAAGTACGCCTTCCTCCTCATCCTCTCTTTTTGCCTCGAAATTGTATCGTTTTGCTTAGCCATTTATTTTGAGATAGGTTCTAAAAATTCTAGTACTAATTTTGCGACCTGTTCGGGTTTTTCTATGTGAACAAAATGTCCTGCTCCGTTTATCACTTCCAATCGAGAACCGCCGATCAGTTGAAAAAGTTTTTTGCCGTCTGACAATGGGGTTTCAGTGTCACTCTCTCCCCAAATCAGAAGCGTCGGTGTTGTGATTTTTTTTGCGCTCGCGCCAAGATCTTCGGAAATAATGTTCAAAAACATCTCTTTCAATGCACCAGCGCTTAGATAATCACTCCCGATAAAAGAATATATGTTTTTTCGTAATCTTTCTCTCCAAAAAATTAGCGGCGGAATATACATTATCAGCCCTCCAAACTTCGCCAAGAATTTTAACAGTGAGTTGCGAAACGTGCGACTCTTGGCAACGCCGGCTGAGCCTATGAGGATGATTTTCTGCGCTCGAAATGTTTTTGTAGCTTCGCCCTTTATGGCAATTCGTCCGCCAAAAGAGTGGCCGACGAGCGTCTCGACTTCCACATCGATCTTTTGAGTAAAATCCTTAACGAATTTTACATAGTCGCCCAAATTCCAAGTTTCTTTCGGCGCTTCACTTTTGCCAAAACCCGGTAGATCGAGCCGGATGATTCTCCGTTCGGAAGACAAAAAGGGTACGAGAGCGTCAAACGTATGCAGATCGTCCCGCCAACCATGCAAGAAAAGCATGACTCTGCCGTTGCCTTCGTCTTGATATTCCGTTGATAAATTTTGAACGATAACTTTCATTATGAGCAGTAATTATACAACTTTGCGCGTCTCGGCGCCCATGGAGGAACCATTTCCGGGCGAAAACAAAACGAATGAGAGAACACGGATATGGGCTTGAATCTCACAGATCACAGATTCTGCACATCCTTTATCGCCGATTAGACCAAAATCAAGAAGTCCGACCTTTGGCTAGCACTTCCTCCTCGGCGAAAAAACAGTGCGCGCAAGCACGCCAAAAATTCTGAATTCTCTTGCAATCCCGCCAAAAAATCCTTGGTCGGCGCTTTACGCCGTCCGCTTGTATCCACCGAAAAAACCTTTGAGTTCCTTATTGGTGCGCGATGCAGGACTCGAACCTGCGGCCTTCATGGTGTAAACATGTTGCTCTACCAACTGAGCTAATCGCGCGCATCTTCACTTTACCCTAAGGTTACCCTCCTTTCAAATATTGTGTAAGATACTTCTATGCGAAAGCGACTTACTTGCATCGTTCACGGGAGAGTACACGGGGTGCTCTATCGTGACACAACTGCGCAGCGCGCAAAAGCGCTTTCGTTGACTGGGTTTGTGCAAAATGAACCCGATGATACCGTGTGTGTTGTGGCGGAAGGGGAGGAGGCAGTGCTCAAAGAGCTTCTCGCCTATGTGCGGAAAGGGCCGCCGCTCGCGAGCGTTGAACGCGTGGACGAAGTATGGGGCGACGCCACCCATGAATTTGCCGATTTTAGGATACGCTATCGCAACTTTCTCGACCGTTTCTAAATCGTTCAAGTTACAGTTATAAGTTACATGTCCCCCAATTGCATCGGCATCATTCTCGACGGCAATCACCGCTTCGCCCGCGCGCACAATCTCCCGCTCCTTGAAGGCCATCGGCGGGGCTTTGAGAAAGTAAAGGAAGTGGCCGAGTGGACCAAAGACGAAGGTATCTCTCACCTTATGCTCTTTGTATTTTCCACAGAAAACTGGAACCGCTCAAAAGAAGAGGTGTCGTATCTCATGGATTTGTTTAGGCACGTGCTCGCGGACGAGATTGAGCATATGCAGGAAAAAGGCGTGCGGGTACTCTGCATTGGGGCACGAGAGCGGTTTTCGCCGGAGCTTCAAGCGCTCATGCGGCAGGCAGAGGAGCGCACCGCCGGGAACAAGGAGCTCACACTCGCGCTCTGTCTTTCCTACGGCGGCCGGGCGGAGATTGTGGGCGCGGTGAACCGCGCGATAGCAGCGGGGAAGAAGGAAGTTGATGAAGAAACATTCGCAAGGTATCTTTGGACGGTCGGCATTCCCGACCCCGACCTCATCATCAGAACTTCCGGTGAGATGCGGCTCTCTGGCTTCCTGCCGTGGCAGGGAGTATACAGCGAGCTCTTTTTCACGAAGACGCTCTGGCCGGATTTCACCGAGGCGGAATTCAAATCCATTCTGGAAGAATTCAGCCGGCGCGACCGCCGCCTCGGGCGCTGAATCTTTACAAAGTTATCGTTCCAGTTACATGTTACGAGTCACAGTATTGCATGAGGACAATGACGTGCTGGTTGTAAACAAACCGGCGGGTCTCGTCGTGCACTCCGACGGGCGGACGAAAGAGCCAACGTTGGTCGATTGGATTGTTCGGAAGTATCCCAGCATCCGCGGTGTTGGCGACTCGCTTGGCGTTAAAAGTGAAGAGTTAAAAGTTAAAAGTTCCGAGCGGTCACTCGACCGCTCGGGCATCGTCCATCGGCTTGACCGCGAGACCTCCGGCGCGCTCATTGTCGCGAAGAATCAGTCCGCTCTTTTTAACTTGAGGCGACAGTTCAAAAAGCAGGAGGTTCGTAAAACCTATCACGCGTTCGTCTATGGGCGCGTGAAGCACGATGAAGGCGTCATTGACCGGCCGATTGCGAGAAGCCGCGCGAATCCGGTGCTCTGGTCGGCGACGCGCGGGCGGAAGGGGGAGGAGAGGGAAGCGATTACCGAGTACCGCGTCTTGGCGCGAGAGAACGGCTTCACCTTTCTTGAACTTTCTCCGCGCACCGGACGGACCCACCAACTTCGGGTGCATCTTAAGGCCATCAACTATCCTATCGTTTCCGATAAGCTTTACTCAAACAACGAGCCGGCGCTCGGTTTCAAACGGCTCGCGCTCCACTCGCGCGCCGTTTCGTTCGTGCTTCCCACGAGCGGGAAGCGCATTACGGTGGAAGCGCCGTATCCCAAAGATTTTGAGGGCGCCCTCAAAATCTTCAAATCCAAAGCACAAAGCTCGAAATCCTAAACAATATCCAAATTCAAAATGAGGGAAATTCAAAACCGAGTCCCCGTTTAGAGCTTGTGATTTTGATATTCGAATTTTTTAGAGCTTCGATATTCGAGTTTCGGATTTCCGGAACTTTACTTTTATGACTCTCTTGTGGTAAAGTTCCGGTGCTATGCCCATTACCATTTCATCGGTAAACATAGAGGAGCGGAAAAACCTGGACCTTCGCGCCGGGGACAGTGTACGCATCTGGCAGAAAATCACCGACCGGATTATTGAAAAAGACAAGGTAAAGGAGAAAAGCCGCCTGCAGGCCTTTGAAGGCATCGTGCTTGCAAGGAAGCACGGCAGGGAGGCGGGCGCGACATTTACCGTACGCCACATCATTGACGGGGTAGGGGTGGAGCGCATCTTCCCGCTCTATGCGCCAACAATAGAGAAAATAGAGGTGCTGAAACGCGCCAAGGTGCGCCGAGCCAAGCTCTACTACATCCGCCGGAAAGCGACCAAGGAAATTAAAAGAGCCATGCGGCACGAGCGAATCGGGAAGAAAGAAACTCCTATCGTCGAAGTTCAGAAAGAAGAAGAAGCAAAATCTTAATCAAAACCCCGCGCAAGCGGGGTTTTGTATGGATAAATTGGTAGACGCTATCACCTTGACGTCTGTATTACAAAAAAGTGTTCCGTGCCTTGTAAGGAAAAAGTTGAAAATTAATAAAATATTGGCTATAGTGGGGGAGTCTTTATAAATGCGCGGGTGGCGAAATTGGTAGACGTTTGCGCTTGAGGTGCGCAAGCCCTTACGGGCGTGGAGGTTCAAATCCTCTCCCGCGCACCAAAATGGAACTTAGCGGTTGAGAAC
>CAYHPP010000038.1:0-3837 GCA_964358745.1 uncultured Candidatus Saccharibacteria bacterium
CTCGCTCATAGAGCACAACTACGATGCCGCCAATGGCAAAGGAAAAGATAAAACTCTCGATGTCAAAGCCGGTTCGCACGGCCAAATCAAAGAGCGAAGGCGGCGCCCAATATTCGGGCACGAACAAGGGCTCGGTAAATCCCAAAAGCGAGGTCCACAAACTCACCGTGAGCATCTCTCGCTTTTTGTCCTTCGCATCAAGGGTAAGGTACATCACCACCCAGACACCGACCAATAGTAAGCTCCAAACGAGCCACGCGTAGTGCACGGAATTTATGGGTTATGCCGCTCATGATCGTGCTGGCCTCGACTGTTCTCGCCATGTTCACCGTGACCTCTATGCATGAAGATATGCATAAACGGACAGAGTAAAAGTATCAGATACGGAACAATGGTAAAAATGTGGGAGGTGTGATTCTGTAAGAGAAAAACGAAGCCTGCCACGCCGATTATCGCAATGGCAATCCATGTTCGTCTGGAAAAGAGCTGTGCTGTTTTGCCGCCGCCGTCCATACCTGTGTTATTTCTTGATTAAGCTACTGTTATGCATCCAGACGTAGTACCAGGCAAATATCCAAGCAAACACAAACAAATCAACTGCGCCGATGACGACTCCGCTGACCGTTCCCCACGTGAAGCCGGGGAAAAGCTCAAAGAGCGAGTGGTGGAGCGCCGCCGCGGAACCGCTAAGAAATGTGCCATAGATGAGACAAAGGACATAGAAAACTTCCGCGCCTAGCACGCACTTCCAGCCGTATGATTTGAGTGACAGTTGTTCCATATATATTGATTACTGATTAATGGTGAATTACGAAACTCCCAAGGAAAGAGTTGCGTAATTCAAGGTGATTAACCGACATATTTCTCCGGGTCGCTGACAAAATGATTTTTACACATAGTACTGCAGAAGTAGTAGACTTCGCCCTTATGCTCTACATGAAGTCTTGTGGAAGCAGGGTCAAGCTCCATGCCGCATACCACATCCAAAACCTTCCGGTCAGGTTCTAGATGCACTCCAACCTGGCGCAATCTTTTAATTAATCCTTTGAACATAGAAATCAGTTGGTTAAATCTTTTTTCTTCTCTTCAAATTCTTTTTTGTCAATTTCTCCCTTCGCGTATCGTTCTTTCAGAATGTCCAGAGCTGATTTTGAACCTCGAGCCGTGTCAGCGTTGCCCTTATCGTTTATTCCCCTGACAATCCAGATAATGAAGAGGATGATTGCGGCCCAAAACAAAACCATCATGAGCCCTCCGCCGAGGCCCCAACCGAACATGTGACCATAGTAGTCTCCAATCATAGTTTTTATGGTTCGGTAAGTTCACCATAATCATGAGCTTGCCGAATGATTATTTATTTGACAACGTGTAAATCCTGACTAATTCTTTGACTGCCTTCTCGCCTTCACCCTTGTTTTGCATTTGGCGCTTCACGTGGGTCCGGAGATGGTTCTCCAGGAGAAAACCGTCAAGGCTTTTAAGCGACTTTTGAATTGAGAGAGATTGCTCAAGTAATGTTGGACAATATTCTTCTTTGAGAATAGCCCGAGCAAGACCATCCAGTTGCCCGCGAATGATATTCGCCCGATGGATTGCCCGCTTTTTTAACTTTTGATCTACCATAAGTGGCGATAGTGATTAAAGACAACATCGACCGCACAGATATCCTATACCCCCATACCCTATCTGTCAAATCGAGCTGTGGATAGGCTATATGCCGCATCCGCTCTGCTCCCGCCCTGCGGGAACTCCGCCTCCTGTATCAACGCCGCATCCGCTTCCCCCACCCTGCGCCTGCGGTAGAGTAACCTCGGCAGCGATCCTCGCATATCCTTGCGCGCTGGAGTAGCCGGCGCCGAGTATTTCCTGCGGATTTACATCCTTCCAATCAACGCCTTTGTTTTTCATATAGGTCGCGATAGTGAGATACGTGTCCGGGAACCAGAATGAGTTTACCGCGAGAGCCGTCTTCCACATGTCTTCTTCGCTTACACCCTGCGAAGCCATGAGCTCCAAGAGCCCGAGCATTGCCATTCCATGGTTGCAATCGGGAAAATGGGTTGAGTTGCCGCAACACGGCCGGTAGATTCCTTTTGAGACCCTATCAACCAGTTTTTGCTGTTCCGGTGTCAGATTGAAAAACAAGTGCCGGCTGTAGTGGTCCATTGGATTCCCTTTGGCAATCGTCCAACCGGCGGTTGAGGCGAAGTTCTCCGCGCCACCGTACCTCGGGTTTTTCATCTCGCCGGAATCCAAAATCGGATTTTTGCTCGCGAGCCCGAGCGCCCAGAATAAGTTCAAAAGATAGCCGGCGTTATCTTTCGTCATGGTAAGTTTCCCACCACTCGTCCCGAGAAGGAGATCTTCGTATTCCTTGGTAAACTCGCCGCGCGACGCATAGAGCTCCTTAAACTTATCGGCGTCTATCGCGCCCGTGCTCGCAAGCTTCGCGCCAAGGTCGCCCCAGACAACCGGCAAAACGACGCCATCGGAAGGCAATACGGCTTCTTCCAGTTCGGAAGTTTTGAAGTTTTCCGTTCGGATGACCGCCTTGCCTTCCCACTGCCCTTCGCGTTCCGGCCCTGATGTATACATCCACGCTCCGGCAAGAATAACGGAGGAGAGGAGGATGCTTGCCCCCACGCTGATTCTCGGCGGAGCCGCGCTCGGCCGCGGGCCGTCCTCATTTCCTGCCGGCTGATACATCGGCTCGTTTTCAGTTGTCTTATCTTCTATTTCATTGTTCATAATCTATGGTTCATAATTCATAATGCCTGGTTCATAATTCATGGTACCTATTTCATTTGCTGAGCGGCAAAACGCAGCCGCTTTCTTGCGAGAGTTTCGGAAGCCCTTGTTCGCCGACGAGTTTCTTCCCGTCAGGAAATATCCACGTCGGGTAGCTCTCTATGCCCGCCGAAAGGCACCGCGCCGGTTCGGTGGGACATTCAACGTACGGGACGATCCGAAACGATGGGCCAAACGCACTTTTCTCATTCTGACAGTGCGGACACCAGTTGGCGCCGTACATGACAGCGCCCTTGTCCGCGAGACATTGGGCGAAACTATCCAATGCAGCCGCTTTAGGCGTGCCGGCATTTTCCCACCTAAAAATAAAAATGGAAACTGCAAAAATCAAAATGATGAAACCGGTAACGGCTGGAACATTAATCTTTGATTGATGATTTTGCATTTTGCTTTTTTAATTTTTCATTTCTCATCGCAGCAGTCTACAAGTCTTTTAACGATGTCTTGGTACGTCCACGGTTTTTCTTCGTCCGCCGCTTTCTTGAACCCGGAAGCGTCAATGAGTTTCAGACGGAGCGCCCAAAACAGGGAGTATGTTTTGTAGGCGCGATTGAACATTTCTTTTGCTTCCGCGCCCTTCCCGCCAGAATGAAGCTTTGTCCCGACCTCAATGAGCCGCATGGTTGTTGCCAAGAGATGCTTCGCGATGCACCAGGTCTCGCCTTCATTCTTATCCATCATTTTCGCCAAGAGCTCTTTCCTTATGTTCCGTACTTCGCCAAGGAGGTCAAAGTACTCCGGTTTTTCGGTTTTCGCTCCGGTGAAGAAGAAATGCTCCTCCAGACTAAGGAGGTTCATGACAGCGATGCTCAAATCTTCTTCGGTGGAGAGGTCAACGTTCCCGGACTTTTTCAGTTTTTCCACTTTTTCAAGCAGAGTCTGGAATTGCTTGTCTTGAGTGAGATCGAAGGATTGTTTAATGTTCATAGTGTTTACCTTTATGGTTCGACAGGCTCACCATAATCCTGAGCCTGTCGAAGGATTATGGTGCGACAGGCTCACCATAATCCTGAGCCTGTCGAAGGATTA
>CAYHPP010000038.1:3937-6356 GCA_964358745.1 uncultured Candidatus Saccharibacteria bacterium
TCGAAGGATTATGGTGCGACAGGCTCACCATAATCCTGAGCCTGTCGAAGGATTAGAGAGCGAACATGAGGAGGCCGAGCGCGACCATGGCGATGCCGCCCCACAATCTCATGTGTTTGGTTTCCGATTTTTTCCATGTTTGCACTTTTGCAATGAGCGCATTGTCGCTTGCGATAAGAAGAATGACCACGAGCGGCAGGATAAAGATTAGGTTATAGAACAGGAGATAGCTGACTCCGGTGAGATAGGTCTGGCTGTCGTGCAGGAGCCCCAGCACCATAAGGTAAGGTCCGCCGGTGCAGGGAAATTCGCAGAGGCCGACCAAAGCCCCCAAGAGAAACACCGCCGGAAGCGAGGCCTTGTTCATGAGGGCGGCCATTTTGGCATGGGCCGCCGGCGGAATCCGAAACTTGATCGGGAATGACGGAAAAAATTCGTTCACTACATTAATGCCGCCAAGCGCAATCAAGAGCGCCGCTCCGACCTTCGCCATGAAGTGAGGCGTATTGAACAGGTGGAGGGCCTGAAGGATTCCCAGCCCTATAAGGAAATAGACCGTGAGGAGACCCAAAATGTAGCCGCCCCCGATCGAGAGAATTTTCGCTCTCGTCTTCTGCAGGGAGAGCAGGAATGCGACGGTAAGAAGGAGAATGCCGAACGCGCACGGATTGATGCTGTCAATGAGGGCGGCGACCGCGACGAGCGGCAATAACCATGTGCCGCCGGCGCTTAAGCTCCAAAGCGCTGTCGTGCCGATGTTGCCGGTTTTAAGGAACAGCACCCCGCCGAACAGGACGACGGCAATCCCGACAAGGATCATGAGTTTTTTGTTCATGTGGGTTAGGGAGTGACCACCGCGGCGAACGAAAGTTCAATCGGCCGCCCCGCGCTGTTCTCTACGGTAACGACGCGCTCAATTCGACCAACGCCAGCAGGGCCGTGGGCCGCCGGGTCAAAGACGACCTCTATAACCGCTTCTTCATCCGGACTAATCACCTGGTCCACCCTTGGAACGGCGCCATGCCCTGGCATTCCGAAGGGGCCGAGGCGCCTCCCGCCGACCGAAAGAGCCGCGGTCGTGCACATGCAGGAAGTATAGAGTTTGGTAATGGTAACCGGTTCGTTTCCGGCATTTTTGATTTTGAACTCGCGCTGCACGTTGCCTGAAGCCATGCTGATTGAACCGAAATCATAGCGATTTTCACCCATGACCGAAAGCGCTCCGTTGCTTTGAAGCGGCGCGGCCGCGTTGTTTTTCGCCTCCGGACGCGCAATGAAGATAAGTCCGCCGAGGACGACTATCGCGGCAACGACGCCGAGAAGTGTTTTGTTCATACGCCTAAGGAAAATAAAACGTTAAAAGCCCTTTGTCCGCCGGCTGGCGGAAGGGAAGAAGTGGACGTGCGACACAAAACCCGCTCGACAAGCGGTTCTCTATCGGCGTCCTAAGAAGGGGTCGGGCTATGCTCACAACGCGCAAGCCAGAAAAGAAGCTTTCGCTTTTCAGCCAGGTCGAGAAACTGCCGCCATCTGTAACGCGCGTATGCGGCAAGGCGCGGATGCACCGCGTCTGCTCTAAGCTCAAACGCAGCAAAACCTAACACGAGTAAAATGAGAGCAGTTAGTGAAGCGAGGACAGGTTCTCCGAATATCGCCGTTGAAAAACTCTTGAATGTGCCAAGGTGGAACGCAAGAAAGTCCGCAGCGCGCTCCTCTGTCGGGCAATCCGCACCCTGGGCAAGCGCCATGATGCAGCCGCTGTCATGCGCGTCTGAAGCGCCGTGACTGACGCCGGCAAAACCGAATACGGCCACGCCGACGAACCCAATGAGCAAGACGATTGTGAGGAGAGACTTCATACAATGAGTATCACTACTGTATACCCGGGTACGGTATGCAGTCAAGCAAAAAAATTGATAGGTGATGAGTTCTGACAAAAAAATCAGCCGACCAAATCAATGGCCGGCTGGGTACCTGAGAGATTCACTCACGAAGCCACGGGGGCTTTGATCCCGATGGCTTCTTCAAGGTCCGGGACCCAAAACGGTTTCCTGAGCAGGGTGTCCACACCCGCCAGGAAAGCTTGCTCTTCAATGTCCCATTCCTCCGAGCCGGTTACCATGACGATAGTGCCGGCAAACCCAAGGGTCCTCGCTTCCCGGATGACATCAAGCCCTTTAAGGGAGCCGTCAAGGTCATGGTCGGTGAGAAGCGCGTCAAGCTCGCCGTAGTGCTCTTTGAGGTATTCGAGCGCCTGCTCTCCGCCTGGGAAGATGGCGACTTTATGGTCTGTCTCAAACAGCGCCCGATACAGCTCTGCCTGGTCAGACTCATTCTCAATGATAAGGAGCGTCATAGTCTTTATCCTTTCGTTTTTTGTTTTTTGCCGTTTTGTTCATCGCCGCAGTTTGCGGCGCCG
>CAYHPP010000039.1:0-6260 GCA_964358745.1 uncultured Candidatus Saccharibacteria bacterium
CGATGACGGTCTTAACCTCCCTGCCCCGCAGCCATTTTTGAACAGCGGGAAGCGTAAGGGCTTCAGTCTTTAAACTCTCCTTCGGGGCACCGCGCGGCGTCTCAAAATTTCCGCGCGTCCTGCCATCTATTTGCACGACAATTGTCGCTCGGGACGAGCCCGCTATCTCCTCATTGCAAACCGGCCACGCCGCTCTATGAACGCTCCTCCTGTTCCCCAAATCCTCCCACAACTCATCAGCGAGGTGCGGCGCAAACGGCGCGAGCAGTTTGAGAAAAATCTCAAAATCCTCCCGCCTGATGGCAGTTTCTTTATCAAGGGCATTAACGAGAATCATCAGGGCGCTGATGGCGGTATTAAATTTGAACGCTTCAATGTCCTTTGTCACCTTCCCAATCGTCTGATGCAGCAAAACCCGCAACTGATTGTTTCGTTTTGAATTTTGGATTTGTGATTTTGGATTTGTTTCTCCTTCGACTGGCTCAGGATGGTGAGCGGAGTCGAACCAGGATTTCTCACTTCTGATTTCGGATTTTTGAGCAATCCTCCACACCTTCTCCAAAAACCTCTTGGCGCCCACGAGACCGTCGGTACTCCAGGCGATTGACTGGTCAAACGGCCCCATGAACATCTCATAAACGCGAAGCGAATCCGCGCCGAATCGCTCAACGATATCATCGGGATTAATGACATTGCCAAAGCGCTTGCTCATCTTTCGGCCGTCTTCGCCCATAATAAGACCAACCGGACGAAGCCGTGTGAATGGCTCCGGCGCGGTGAGCGCACCGGTGTCGTAAAGAAATTTGTGCCAGAATCTGGCGTAGATAAGGTGCCTTGTCGCGTGCTCCGCCCCGCCGACGTAGAGGTCTACTGGCAGCCAAGCAGACAGAGAGCTTTTAGCTTTTAGCTGATAGCTTTTAGCTTTTTTAGTGACATACGCAAGGTGATACCAGGAGGAGCCGGCCCATTGCGGCATAGTATTGGTCTCGCGTCTGCCCTTGCCTTTGCAGCGTGGGCACCTTACATTGACCCATTTCTCTATCGCCGCGAGCGGTGACTCGCCCGTCCCCGTCGGCTCGTAGGATTTCACCTTCGGCAGCTTCACCGGAAGGTCTTTTTCGGGTACTGCCACTACGCCGCACTTCTCACAGTGAATGAGCGGTATCGGTTCTCCCCAATATCTTTGGCGCGAAAACACCCAATCCTTCAATCGGTATGTCGTCTTTCGCGTCGCCAATTTGTTCTGCTCGAGATATTGAATGACATCGTCTCTGACTTCGCTGCCCTTCCGTCCGTCAAAATCACGCGGCTCGGACAGAGTGCCGTCTTTCATGTCGGTATAGCAAACCTCAAGATTCTCGACTTCTTTTCGAAGCTCTCTGTCCTCCGGAAAGAGAACGGGCTTTAGGCGCAGATTGTATTTTTTTGCGAAATTAAAATCGCGCTCATCATGGCAGGAGCATTTCACAATTCCCGTGCCGTACTCTGCCAGTGCGTAACTCGCAACCCAAATCGGAAGGTCGCCATTTCCTACCGGGTCAATGATGTAACGGCCCGTAAAAATACCCTCAAGTTCTTTTTGTTCATACCCTGTCGCTGCTCTCTTTTCAATCAATGTTTTTGCAAATTCCAGAACCTCCTTTTCCTGTCTCGTTCCTCGCACGAGTTCAGAGAGAAACTGGTGGTCGGGGGCAACGACAACAAAGGTATCCGCCCTAAATGCCACGAAGTGGGCGGAGAAAGTTTGAATTTTCAGGTCTGTGTCTTTCACCGGTGCTGTAAAGAGCATACCCTCGCTTCTTCCTATCCAGTTTCGCTGTTGCTCCTTGATGTTTTCCGGCCACTGGAGCGTTTCAATGTCTCTTAAAAGCCGCTCGGCGTAGTCAGTAATTTTCAAAACCCACTGGCGCATCGGCTTCTTCTCTACCGGCGTGCCGCAGCGCTCGCACCGGCCGTTTTCAACGTCCTCGTTCGCGAGTCCCGTCTTGCACGACGGGCACCAATTTATCGGCTCAAATGACTGATAGGCCAACCCTTTTTCAAAAAGCTTCAGGAATATCCACTGGGTCCACTTGTAGTAGGCAGGGTCGGTCGTGTTAATTTCGCGCGACCAGTCGTAATCAAACCCTAAAATCTCAAGCTGCTTTTTGTAGCGTGCGACATTCTTTTTGACGGCGGTTTCAGGATTTGTTTTTGTCTTTATCGCATAGTTCTCGGCAGGAAGCCCAAACGCGTCAAAACCCATCGGGTGGAGCACAGCGTGCCCTTGCATTCGTTTCATTCGCGACACGACATCCGTCGCGATGTAACCCTTGGGGTGCCCTACATGAAGCCCCTCGCCAGAAGGGTACGGGAACATATCCAAGACGTAGAACTTGGAATCCTTGAACTTTAATCCTTGACGAAGACGGTAGAGATTGGTTTCCCTCCAAACCTTCTGCCACTTTTTTTCAATCTTCCGATGGTCGTAGTGCCGCATGCAGAAAATACTACAATGATTTTCCGTATAAGAAAAGCGCCTCCCCGGAGGAAGGCGCGTGAGGAAACAAAAGGGCTCGAGAGGTTAGGCCGGTTTTGCCAAAGCCAGGCCCCCTCGCATAGAGGGAACGACCAGGACCCTTTGAACCGTGTGGGGCGGGAACTCCTCTCGCGCCCGCTGAAACATCTGAAGGATTTGCTGGCGAAGTGGAAGTCCCTCTTCAACCCACGCCCCATACCGCTCGAGAGACTCAAGAATTAGCGTTCGCATGGAAATCCGAGCTACCCGAGGTGGTTCACCGATGCAGAAGTTTGTCCAGCTTCTACCCTGAAATCTAGCTCCTCTCAATGCTCTTGCGAGAAAACGCACTACCTCCTCACGATAAAAGATTGTCTTCACCTGAACCCCCACAGTCTTCCTTGGATCGGTGGGATCCGGAAACTCAAAGTCCCGTCCACAATCCCTTTCACTCGGATTAACCTTCCCTCCAAGAATCTCCGCGTAGACTTGCTCAAGTTCGTACCCAAATGACTGCAGTGTCTGTCGCTCCGCCCATTTCCGGGCGTCGTACACATACGTAGTTCTCATAATGCGCTAGGGGAAAGAAGTCAAAAAGCGATCAACTATTCCAACCATTAGCACAGGCGGATACATTAGGCCGCTCTTTAAAGTCACAGAGTTTAATCTCCTAAAGGGTAAAGAGGTTTGCGGTCTTTAGAGGATGGTACTTTTCGGTGAATTTACGAGCATCTGATCTTCGTCGCGAACGCAAATCTAGCGAGGTTCAAGCTAACCGCTGCTTGATGAGTCCAAAAAGGGGGGAGAAAAAGGTGCATTTCTCCCAATTTCTCCCAGCGTTAAACCAGCCGACACTGCGTGCCGGCTGGTTTGCTTCTATCGTCTATCTAATGCCGCTATCGGCCATAAGTTCCACGCTCGTCCACTTGCGACTCTCAACCGATACGGCAATCGCTTCCAAATATGGCGGTGTGGCTGGCGCAATTATTCCGCCGGCAATGCCTCTCATCTTTTGTATAGTATATGCGCCTGCCGGCAACCGAACCGAAAACCTACCTTTTCTATTCGTCTCCGCGGAAGCGACCACCGCGCCGTTCACATTAAGAATGTCCATCAGGAAATGCGGCAACAGGACGGGGGAACAATCCGCGGATGGCGGTATTGTCTCTACGGGACAGGTCGGGCCCACATAGACGACACCGCGGATTCCGCCCATGTTCCTGGCCATCTTTTGATTTGGCGTATCGGCGGACACCATCGTCGCCATCGCGAGCATGGCAATGGCCGCAACAACTACAATGCTTTGCGTTTTGTTCATATGTTTAACCTTTTCTAGCCTCTAATGGCGGCAATACTAACAGTTGAATTTGCTCTGTCAACATATGACACCGCAAACCCGGCGAGGTTCAACCTCGCCAAATTGCGCATTGGACGACTTGCCATATATTGACAACTTTGCGGAGCTGGCAGATTTCAAAGAAAAAGGGCGTTCCTGTCCAATCGGAACGCCCTTCTGTGATGTCCTCGTTCGTCTAATGGTTTTCTCCTTCCCGAAGACTGCTCCGGCGCATCCGCTGCACTCCGAAGAAGAAGTCGGGCGTCCCTTCGCACAGAAGCTCATCCTCGCCCCCGTCGTCTTCATGTGGGATAGTCTCCCGCCCGCTATGCCCTGTCTCCGCAGGGTGTACCCGCCGAAGGCAGCCCTTCGGCCGAACGCTGAGCAATTTCTTTGCCATGCCGGCACAAGAATAGCATACCGAGCAGCGACGCACATCATCATCTGCGCGCGTGCTGAACCAGATGGACCCACAGTCGGAATGTAAAAAAGACAAACCACAACGAACCGACCCATATCCATATCGGGATGGAAAGTAGGGGCGCGGTCAGTACCGACGCTTCGGAGTAGAGTCGCTCAAATGGAGCGTAGCCTGGCGAACCGATTGCGAACGCCGCGGCGGCGGCTGTGAAAATGAGGACTGCGAGTTGCGCGGTACGCGCGAAATGAGACCCGAGCGCTACTCCCGACGCGGCCATCCACGCGATGAGCACGATGAAAAGTACCCCAATCAAGACGCGATACCCTGCCGCTCCGGAAGCGATGAGGAACATCATGAGAAGGAACAGCGCACCCTCTCCGCGACTAATGGCGGTATGCACGGCGGTGTTCACGGATTCCTTCAAGACGGGCACTCCGTACAGGCGGCGCGCGACAAGAAGAAAGAGCTCAAGTCCTGCGAGTGCGGCCGCGGGATAGAGGAGCCCATACACCAGTACGAACCACCACCCCGCATAGAACGGATAGAACCACAACTCCAGGCGAAGCGCGAGCGTATCAACGAGGAAAAAGGAACCTGCGAGCGCGCCATAAAAGGCGAGAAACGGCACCCGCCGATGAACGAGCATCCACAGAGAAGTTTTGTGCGGAAAGTTGAGACATCCGAGCGCAAGCCACGCGCAGAACGCGAGAGGAACATGCCAGAAAGGCACCCCTTGTGAACCCGCGGCAGCCGCGGTAATCGCGCCGACGCCTGTGATTAAGGTGGCAACTCGCGAGTAGAAAAATGTCTGTTCCGCCGAGAACCGCATGATTGTCCCATGATACTAGAACTCACCTCAAAACCCTACCATGGCACTATTATTTGAAGCCATTTCGCATCGTCGATTCGTGGTATCCGGTAAAAAAGTGCTTATCCTCGGTCGGAGTACGTATGTACACCTCCCTCGTCTGCGCCCTTTTTTCCTCGAATACCACGAATCTTTGGATTGCGATAGGGTTTTGAAATGAGTTCTAGAATCCGCGACAGTTGCCGAATGGTAGGTAGTAGGGGTACCACATAGTTGCGATCGCAACTATGTGGTACCCCTCTTTGAAGCTGCTCTGCCGCAGACAATTAGATTTAATCAAACCGCAGAATTCCCAGCGGCTTTGCCGCGGGGATAGGACGAGCAGGATTTATTATCCTCCACATCTTTCTAAACATCATCGCGAAAGTATGAGCAGCTTCTTTGACACACCGGCGGTAAGATTAACACTCCCGCGACGCGTGAGAAGGAGCGTGTCCTCAATGCGTACCCCTCCGACGCCTGGAATATACACGCCCGGCTCGCAGGTGACGACCGAACCTACAGGAAGTTTATCCTCGCCCGCCGCGCCGCGCGCAACGGCGGGCAGTTCATGTACCTCCATACCGAGACCGTGGCCGGTCGCATGAGTGAAATATCTCCCGAAGCCTTTTCGGCGAAGGTAGTTTCGGCAGACGGCGTCAAGTTCTTCTCCAGTCATGCCGGCTCTCGCCTGTTTGCACCCACACTCCTGTGCTCCCCTCACCGCTTCATATATCCGCATAAGCCGCCTTGACACATCTCCCGCCGCAATCGTACGCGTCATGTCGGATACATATCCTTTGTAGCGCACGCCAAAGTCAATCGTGATGAGCTCACCACGCCGTATTTTTTTCTCCGTAACCCCCGCGTGCGGCAGCGCGCCGCTTTTCCCGGAAGCGACAATAGTCGGAAAGGCCATAGCCTCCGCTCCCTCCTCCATACAAGACGACTCAAGCTTCCGCGCAAGTTCCTTTTCCGTCACACCGACCTCAATAAGGGAAAGGAAGCGCGTAAAAGCTTTGCACGCGATTTCTGCCACCTCTCTAAGAAGCCTCGCCTCGCCTTTCTCTTTCACTAGGCGGAGTTCCTGCATTACGCGCTTTCTGGACAAATATACATCGCCGGGAAGTTCCTTCTTCACATCTTCAACCGAGCTATG
>CAYHPP010000040.1:0-1668 GCA_964358745.1 uncultured Candidatus Saccharibacteria bacterium
CGGCACATCGCTTACGACCGGTTCAAACGTGAAGAATCCGTCGGCCGTTTCTTCCACCACGCAGTTTGTGTTTGACGGCAACGGACTCATCGTTACCAAAGGTACTTCTAAGACGCTCTCGCTTACCTGCGACCTTAAGAGCGGCACCGCGGCAAGCACCTATCAGTGGGGTCTTGTGGCAACGGCGAGCAACGGAGGCTACACAGGAGCCACCGGTCTCGCATCGGCCCAGACCATTACCGAGGTCTTCAACTTGGGAGCAGGCCTCGTGATGACGGCGTCTGCGGGCGGCTCCTACACCGTTACGGCTGACAGCTCAAGCGCCTATGATTACCGCGCAGTTAAGGCGGGGACGCTCAACGTTCCGCTCGCGTCCTTCAGGTTTGAGGCCGACCTTACCGAAGAACTCATGCTTCAGAAGATTGCAGTCCAGCTTGGAAACGTCGCTTCCAACTCGCCGGCTGACCTTGAAAACAGAAAGGTTACTCTGTGGGTTGGCGGCGTGCAGGTCGGCGAGGCTCAATTTGGAGCCGATACCGATTACGCGACATCATCGGTACTCACGAGCGTGAAGCTCGGCAAGGGTCCTTCAGGCGCGAAGACCATCGTCGTTAAAGGCGACCTTCGAGGCCATGACGCGAACACCAACTCCGACAGCACACCGGGCAACGGCGGATATGGCGCGTTCCTCGCAGTCACCTACGACGGCAACAACACGGGCGTGAACGGCAACTACGCAACCGGTCTTGATTCAGGCGCCAACGTTACTGGCTACACTACCGATGTCACTTCAAACGGCGTACGCGTCTTCAAGAATGTTCCGACGGTTCGGGTGACGAACCTCGGCGCGAACTCGCTTGTGACGGGCGACCCGGTCTACAAGTTCACCGTGACGAACCCAGATACCTCAAGCGACCTCATGGTCTACAAGGTAAGCTTCGGCATCTCAACGTCAGGCCCGACAGGATTCAATGTCCAAAGCTTTGAACTCCGCGGCGCGGGCGTACTTGCCGCTGCGGCAGTCAACGCAACCGACGTAGAGACTGCAGGAGTCGTCTTTGATGCCGTTGAAGTAGTCTTCGGCGCCAATGAGGCACGACGGGTACCGGCAGGAGGAAGCAAAGAGTACGTCTTGTCGGCAACCGTTGCCGGCATGGCGGCGGGAACCAACTCATTGAACGTTAAACTGCTCAATGACACGGCTTATCCTGTGTTCGGAGTCACCGGTCTCATGGCAAGCACCACCGGCGTCAATCCTCTGAACTCTGCCAACAACACCATGTTCTCCTCGTCAACGAATAACTTCATCTGGTCACCGTTCTCAACGACTTCGCCGACCACCGCAGCTTCAGCCGAAACAAACCTCGACTGGACAAACAGCTATGGTATCCCGATCTACGACAAGAGCGGTTCACTCCTCACTCCGACAGGCGCTGTCTCAACGCAGGCCTCCGAGAAGGCAATCTAATGAGGTTATCGTCTAGCCGACTGCTTGTGACTCTCGGCTGACCAACACGCACAAACTCCCCCGATTCGCTACGGCGAACGGGGGAGTTTTGCGTTAGCCATTAAATCTTGTTGACATCTCTTGTTGACATCAGATATCAACATCTGATGTTGATATCTGATGTCAACACTATGCGCTGGCGCTTTGAGACTTTGAGGAAA
>CAYHPP010000040.1:1768-6202 GCA_964358745.1 uncultured Candidatus Saccharibacteria bacterium
GATGTTGATATCTGATGTCAACACTATGCGCTGGCGCTTTGAGACTTTGAGGAAAGTTGGCGTGGGGATATACTACAGCCGCTATGACCGTAAAAACCATTGCCATCAGCATAGGAGGGGTTGCACTTGCCGGCTTTGCACTCTGGAGCATCTATGCCGGTCCGCTCCGGAGGAGAGACCCAGTTGCTAGTCCGTCCATTCCTGCCTTGTCTCAAGAGGCCACAAGCAGCAAGGAGGCCGCCACCACTCCGGAAACGCCTACGGGGAAGAACTATGAGGCGACAGAGACTACAGCGCCGCAGAAAAAGGCGGACATCTCATCGCTTAGCCGTCCTATTCTCATCCCGGCGAGTTTTTCCTCCGAAGACGCTCTTCTCGCCAAGGAGAGTATTGTTAAACTTGTTGAAGCCATCAAAGAGACCCCGGAAAACGGGGCCCTCTGGGCCGACCTTGGCATGAAGCGGAAGGGGATTGAGGACTATGAAGGGGCCAAAGAGGCCTACCTTCAGGCGCTTGTTTTTATGCCGAATAACGCCGTAGTTAGCGACAATCTGGGGGTTATCTATGGTGATTATCTCAAGGATTACCCGAAAGCGGAACAGTACTTTAGAACAGCGCTCGCCGCCGACCCTGCGGCGGGATACCTGTATATGCGTTTGTTTGACCTGTATCAGTACGGTCTAAAGGACACGGCAAAGGCTCACGCTATCCTTGAGGAAGGATTGAAGGCGGCTCCCGGCGACCCCGGGCTTCAGGCGCTACTCGAGACAGTAAGGTAGACAACTAGTAGCTGTAAACCTCCCCGGTCTTCAGGGCCGGGGAGGTTTTTGCTGTTTTACCAAAGCGCCTGTGGATAACTCTCCATGTTGCAACGCGTTAAAGAGAGTATAATTAAACAGCGTTTTGCTTTTTCGCATGTCTGCGCGAAAGCATACTCTCTTTGTCTTAAGAAACAGGAGTGGAGAGAGATTTATAAAGTAAATAATTGTGAGAATCTATGCAACGATTCCTTATCACGGAAAAAACAGGCGTCATGCGCTCCGTCGCGCTGTCGCTTGTTTTCTCCACTCTTTTTATCGCGGTCTCAGTTGGAGCCGCAACGACGATAAGCACCAATATAACCACCGGAGGCACGCTTAATGTTACGGGTCTCTCCACGCTGGTTTATGCCTCGTCAACAGGACAATCGCTCACAGGCAATCTTACCGTTGGCGGCCGAGCGACAACCACCGGTTCCAGCGGTAATATAGAAACCGCAGGAACACTTACCGTAGTAGGAACTTCAAACTTTACCGGCCTCGCCACATTGGTCTACGCTTCGTCAACAGGTCAGTCTCTCTCCGGCAATCTCACGGTCGGTGGCCGCGCAACAACCACCGGTTCAAGCGGTAACATTGAGACGGCAGGGACGCTCACAGTCACAGGCGCATCCGTTCTAAATGGAGCGGTAACACTTGGTGATGCTGCCGGAGATGCAATCATTGTGACCGGTAATGCTTCTACGACGAACTCCTTTGAAGTTGGCAATGACTTGTATGTCAACGGGATGGCAACAACGACCGGTTCCAGCGGTAACCTTGAGATGCGAGGCGGTTTGACGGTGGGAAATGCGACGACCAATAGCCTTGCCGGCACAATTCTGTTTGCGGGATATACAACAGCATCTGAACCAACAGGTGTCACACAAGGAACTGTTTACTACAACTCCACAAACAAAACGCTGAAGATGTTTGATGGCTCTAATTGGTTTACCGTCGGCACAACTACGGGTGGCCTTAGCTTGAATACCAATAATATTCGACTTGATGACTTAACACTTCGGAATCTTACGCTTGGCACGACAACACAGCCGAGTGCGGGCAAAGCCCTAGTAACCCTTGAGGCGACCACCACTGCGTCAATCCCGCTTTCAATTGTCGGATACGCAAGCCAGACTGCACACTTGCTTGATATTCTGAATGGCACGAGCGTTGCCGGTCCGAAATTGCTCTTTATTGATTCTTCGGGCGGCTTGTTTGCTTCAAGCACCGGCGCATTCGGTAGCACGCTTACCGTCGGTGGCGTACTCACCGCGACGACGAGCGCCTACTTGGCAACGACTGGCGGAACTGTCGGTGTCGGCACGACGACTCCGGGGGCAACATTCTCGGTGCAGGGCAATGGCCTTGTTTCAGGCACGCTCTCTACCGCCGCTTTCATCGCAACATCTTCAACCGTCACGCTCTCTGGATTGGGCATTGATTTGCTCACATCCATTAATTCTTCGGGGAATCTCATCTCCACTTCTACCCCAACCGCCGCATACTACCTTGCGACCTCAAGTATTGCTTCGGTATTCCCCTATGCATCCTCGACATCCTTCAGCGCGTCTGTTGCGAGCACCACAAACTTGTCACTCGGCGCTGGTTCAACGCTTGCCGGTATGATCTTCGGGACTTGCGACCTTGCCCAAACGTCCATCACCGCAAGCACCACGGCGTTTCGGAACTGTACTTTAGCGACGGGAGTAACAAGTGCGTATAAAGTCTTTGTTCAGGCAACAAGCACGCTCGCAAGCGGAATAGCAAATCCTTCCAACGGCTTTGTCATTGTATCTGCCTCAAGTACCCCAACGGCGGCCACGATTTCGGTGGAGATAGGAAATCTTATGGGCAAAGATGGCACTCCAACGGGAACTCTTAACTTCTGGGCTGTTCGATAAGCATGAGACGGTAACAGGCTTACTATTACTAACTCATGCTCACGCACATGATGAAATCAATGTTTCTTCTGGCGCTCGCGCTTGCTATAGCGATGAGCGCTTCTCCCGCCGTGAGCTATGCCGCGTATGACGATGTGACGCTTGGCTCAACTGACACGCTTATAACCGTTGGCGGCATTACCCTCACTGTTGCCGCGCCGAGCGCGGTTCTGGAGTCAATACAAGTCGGAACCGACAACTTCACGGTGCTCATGCCGGGGAACTCGTTCCTTCGGGTCACCGCCACCAGCCGTCGCACGCTCTCAACTTCCGGTTCGTCGTCCATAACCACGACCAGCAGCTGCACCGACTCACTCGTGACCTACACCTTTGACAGTCCTGCTCATCTTGCTTCTCAATCGCTTACTATTTCAGTAGATGCCGGCACCTGCACCACCGGCGGTACGGTAGGAGGCGGCGGCGGCGGGGGTGGCGGCGGCGGAGGAGGGGGCGGAGGCGGTCCGAGCTATACCTACACTCCACCGGTCTCAACTCCAGCACCGGCGGCCACTCCGTCTCCTGCGGCAACTGCGGCAGTGACGGGTACGCCTGCGACAGGGGCCATTTCAGGAGTCATTGACCGCGCCCTCTCACGAGGCATGACGAATCCGGGCGTGCGCGTCTTGCAGCAGATACTTAACAGCGACCCGGACACGCGCGTTGCCGCGACAGGCCCCGGTTCTTCCGGAAATGAGAGCGACTTCTTCGGAGCCGCAACTCTCAAGGCCGTACAGAAGTTCCAAGCCAAATACGGCGTTGCGAAGCCAGGAGACAGCGGGTACGGAAATGTAGGTCCTTTGACGAGAAAAATCCTGAATTCGCTTGCGGGGAAGACGGCAGCACCAGCACCCGGCACAGCTCCTTCGACTCCCGCTGCTCCTTCAGGAAGTGCCGCTTCGGTTGGCGTCATAACATCAAAAGGGCTTCGGAAAGGGGTGACGACCGCGGAAGTAAAGATTCTACAGCAGATTCTCAATAGCGACGCTGACACCGCCGTGGCTGCAGTTGGCAGCGGCTCTCCCGGAAATGAAACCCCCTTCTTCGGCCCGGCGACGCTTAAAGCCGTTCAGAAATTCCAGGTGAAGCATGGCATCGCGAAACCCGGCGACGATGGTTACGGAAACATTGGTCCCAAGACGCGGGCCAAACTCAATGAACTTGGCGGCAAAATTGGAGCGCCCGACAAACAGATTGAAGAAGCGATGCAGCAGATTAAGGCGCTTCAAGAACAGCTCTAGTCGCGGTAAAAAGAGCGCGCGAAATCCCAAACTCCCCCGATTTGTCGTCGGGGGAGTTTCGTTTCGGTAGCGTGGAGAGGTGAAATGCGATAGAGTATATGCTTAAAACGCTCCACCGTGAACATGAGTGACAGAAAGAAATCACTATCCGCTTCTTCCGCGCAAACGCGCGCGGCCCGCGGGAGGGCAATCAGTCTCCTTGATAGAACCTTCTGGCGGTTCCTTTCGGGTTTCGTGCTTGTTTTAATCATCAGCCTTTCTCTGCTTGCCGTTCTGGGAGTCTGGCGCGAGGCGGCGGAGAACTTCGCCCTCCTTGTTCGGATGTTTTGAGAGTGAAATCAAGGATCCGTTTCCTCGGTAACACTAGAGCATGTTCCAAAACCCTACCATAGCGCTATCGATTGAAGCCATTTCGCATCGTCGATTCGTGGTATTCGGTAAAAAACGGCTTATCCT
>CAYHPP010000041.1:0-6167 GCA_964358745.1 uncultured Candidatus Saccharibacteria bacterium
GTGGAAAAATGGTGGTTGAACTTCCCCCCGACCATAAACTTGTCCATGTGACATGGAAGGAACAACAGCTCTGGTACCTAGTCCGGCCAATGCGTCCGGGCGAGTATCCGGAGACGAATCAATTTAAGGAGAAGAGCACCTTGGGCGTTATGGAGGGTGAGGTTATTTTCAAGGAATCCGTGAAGGCCTTGGCCGAAGCGCCGAGGTAGGCAGTAAGAATACTACTTCAGCGGGGGCGGAATCACCCCCCCGCTTTTTTGTTTCCCTCTTTATACCCAATACTTTATACCCAATACTCGATACTCCCTTTTACCTCCCTCTCCCCAACAAATACTTCCTCGGATTTTCATCCAAGTCTAGAAAATCATCACATACTTCAAGCAGTTTGCTGGAAGTTGACTTGCCAAATGCGGCCACTTCCACCTGGCAACCTTCGTGGGTCTTGAGATACTCTACGAGCGGTGCAAAATCGCCGTCTCCGGAGACGATGATGACCGCGTCGAGCTTTGGCGCGAGCTTGATGGCATCTATCGCGAGCCCGACGTCCCAGTCCGCCTTTTTGGCCCCGCTTCCGAAGATTTGCAACGGTTTGGACTTGGTCTCAATGCCGATTTTCTCCAAGGCCTCAAAAAACCCTTTTTCTTCGCCTCCCTCGGTCGTGATAAGGTAGGCAATGGCTCTAATGAGCGCCCGTTCCGCAACCACATCATTCAGAACTTGGCCGAAGTTTACATTCGCATGGTATAGGTTCTTGGCGCTATGGTAGAGATTCTGCGTGTCAATAAAAACGCCGACACGCTGTTCCGGATGTTTGATGACCGTCATGGAGATAGCTTTCTAGCTTATTAGCTATTTAGCTTGCTATAAGAATAAATGTTTGCGGCTTTCAAAAAGCTAGAAAGCTGGGAAGCTAGCAAGCTATTTTTTAAGTTCTAGCTTTCTCACAATCGCATTATATCGCTTCGTGCTCTTCTTTTGAAGATAGCGGAGGTGGGACTGCCGGTCGGCAACCATTGAGAGCAAACCACGGCGAGAGTGCCCATCTTTTCTGTGCTCCTTGAGGTGTTTAGAGAGCTCCGAGATACGTCTGGTCAGCACGGCAATCTGTACCTCTGGAGAACCGGTATCTTTATCATGGATACCCGCCCCCCTAATAATTCTCAGCTTGCTAGTTTTTGTTAGCATGACCGTAAAATAGCATAAATACCTTTATTTTGCAATAATCGCAATCCTAGATTCTAGGTCCAAGGGAAAGTAGATATATCACATACATGTCAATTCCCAACTAGAAACAGGTGATTGTACCTACCGCCCTTTTCAACTGTCCTTTATGATGTGGCTCTGTGAGGCCGCAGGATAGCGCACTATTGGCCAGCAACGCACGGGCATCTCTTAAGGACAGACTTATCCACACCCATGTCCTTTACAATGTCCTTTATGGGGGGTTATGCTGTGAGGCAGTCGGGGGAATGTTTAGATTGCATTACCCTGAAATAAAGAGCAGACGAGGGCTTGTTCAAAGATGTTTTCACCCCCGAAGACCCGGGTTGCGAGCTTTTTGAACAGGCTCTCATCTGTTCGTAGTTCTTTGAAAGAGGATTCAACTCTCTCTTTTTTCGGAAGAAAGGCTTACCTCGGTCAGATTATGGGAAATGTTTCCGCACCTTTCCCTTATTTCGGGAATCATTTTCTCACTGCTGGCCAACTGTTGTTTTTCTTCCGATCCTCCTTTACCGGCTTGATATATTCAAGCACCGGTACCAAGCCGCCCTTGGGTTATGTCTTCTTTCAAAGAACTTAAGAAGGCCGCCCTACTCGGGCGGCTTTCTTTGTGTGTCATCCGTCACAGGCGGATGTCGCCATGCGAATTGAAGCCAATTACTTGACCCAGTGCCTTTTTCGTATCTCTTGCAGTGTTTTTTCTTCCTCGCGCTCTTTGCTTTGCTTGGCCTGTTTCCCCTTCTCTTGAAGCTCCGCTTCTGGGAGTGTGTACAATTCCAGAACGCGCTTTTCGAGATATTCGGCAGTGTTTCTTTTGGGGTCGTCCAGCACTTCTTCAAGCAGTGTGTGGAGCATATATCCGATCTTCGGCCCCGGAGCAATTTTTGTAAGCTCCATGATTCTGCCGCCGTTTATGTTAAGCATGCTAACCGAAAGAGGGTCCCGCATCACCTCATCAATCATGGAGTGATATTTCCGCAGCCGGTAAGGACTTTCTTTCGGGCGTCCGGTACCAATTCGATCGCAGGTTCGCACATCCATAAGATTCCAGATATGCTCTTTCCCTACCCTGCTTACCATACGCCGTACTGCCGAGAGTGTTATCTGTTCTGTGTCAGAGAAAAACATATGCCAACGTACCAGCTTCGCGACCGTTTCGGCCGTTTTGTTCGGGAATGCAAGTCGCGCCATAATTCCTGCGGCCATTTTTGCCCCTACCACGTCGTGCCCGTAGAATGTCCAGTCCTTTTTTTCATCCGACCACCTCCGCGTTCGCGGTTTTCCGATGTCATGGAAGAGCGCCGCAAGGCGTGTCTCAAGGGGAAATTCCTTTTTCGCCGCGTGCTCTATCGTCCGGAGCATATGTTCGAACACATCGAATGAGTGAGCTTTATTTTGCGCCACCCCAACTCCCTCCTCGAGCTCTGATGTGATAAATTTGAGCAGACCCAATTTATGGCTGAGAATAAGGCCAATATGGGGTCTTGGGGACATGATAATTCGCACAAATTCATCGCGTATTCGCTCCGCAGCCATTTCTTTCAAATGTTTTGCGTTTGACGCTAGGGCATCTTGAGTGGCTGGGTCAATCGTGAAGTCAAGCTCCACCGCAATTCGGACGGCTCGAAGCATACGGAGCGCATCCTCATCAAAACGGGCTTCCGGTTCCCCCACCGTCCTCACCGTTTTCTTCTTGAGATCCGTTTGGCCGTCAAAGAGATCCACAATATCTCCTGAGAGCGTGCACGCTATCGCATTAATCGTAAAGTCTCGGCGCTTCAAATCATCTTCAAGCTTAGTGCTCCAAGTAACCGCATCAGGCCTGCGCTTGTCCGAGTATATTCCTTCGAGTCGATATGGTGTCACCTCAATCACTCTGAGCGTTTCGTCGTCTGTCTCTATAACGACGCCAACCGTGCCATATTCATTCTCATAGAATGTGTTAGAAAATGAGGCGACAATTTCTTCCGGCGTCGCATTGGTTGTGATGTCCCAATCTTTCGGCTTACGGCCAAGCAAAAGGTCCCGCACGCATCCCCCGATGAGATACGCCTCAAACCCCTTCTTTTCAAGAGTCCTTGCGACATTGGCAATCTCCCCCGGTATTACCAGTCCTGTCTTGTTTCCATCTTTCCTCATCTCGATATTGTAGTATCTCTTTTGAAATTCCCCTAATGTAGAGTATGATTTTATTTCGGCTAGCGAGGAGCGCCACGAAAACTTATTAGTTTTCATGGCGTCCGAGCGAAGACGAAATATAAGGGTTTAATACCGCGCGGCTCTGCCGCGCGCAGCACAAGCGAAGCGAGTTCCTTAAGTCAGGAGCTTGCCCCGGGGTCAATGCCGCTTTTATTGCAAGCGCAGAATTCCCCGCTGTCTGCCTGCCTGTGCGTTCGCACGCAGACAGGATGTGGGGATAGGACGAGAGGATTTATTGGTGCGCCTATGGTGAAATGGATATCATATCTGCCTTCGAAGCAGACGTTCCAGGTTCAAATCCTGGTAGGCGCGTTCTGCATTTCTTAGTTTTATGGTATGTTGTTTGAAGTAGATTTCTAGAAATATGCGGGTATGGTTTAGTGGCAGAACGCGTCCTTGCCAAGGACGAGGTTCGGGTCCGATTCCCGATACCCGCATCAAGAATTAGCTTTTGTCAAGTAGGTCTATAGATTTGGGGCTTACGCCACATTCGCAGCTTCTGTGGATAAGACGGTGAATATGTGAATAAAGGACATGTCCACATTCCAAGTGAAATTAGACAATACTGCTATAAACAAGAGGATTTCATAAAGGACATTCAAAGTCATGTCCTTTATAGTTTCACGTGAAACTATCCGATTTATAATACGCACCAATGGATAAGTCAATAACCTTGCAGGTCGGAGTAAAGATCTTCTTAAAAGGGGTTTCTGGGAAATATTTGTTGCTCAAACGGTCTTCTGATCGCTACCCGAACATAAAAAACTACTGGGACATACCAGGTGGGAGGATTATTCCTGGGACGACTATTTTTGAGAACATTAAA
Source organism: uncultured Candidatus Saccharibacteria bacterium (assembly GCA_964358745.1). GTDB lineage: Bacteria > Patescibacteriota > Minisyncoccia > Phycocordibacterales > UBA10002 > UBA10002. The sequence continues at coordinate 4,247 of CAYHPP010000041.1, forward strand.
CGGGAGGTAATTGAGGAAACAAAACTTATTGTCCTTAATGAGCCCACGCTCATCGGCGTGCAGGATATTTTGCGATTGCCGGAGAAACATATTGTGCGTCTTACATTTTCAGCGGCCACTTCCGGAGATCCCGTTCTCAATGAGGAACACACCGAATACAAATGGGTAAGTCTTGAGGAAATGCGGACGGTTGAGAAACTAGATGAGTTTACGCGCGAAATCCTTAATAAGTATTCTTCCAAAATTTTTTAGCCTCCAAGAGAAAATGGGATGGGCGCGCGCATTATCAAATACGTGCCGCTCCCGTTCTGCGGACTCCACAGAAACCCCGACCATGTTTCATCTGAAACACACAACATTTAATCGCGATAACATCACCAGAAAATGGGTGTCACACAAAAAATTGGAAAGCTGGGTGAGGAACTGGTCGCGATGTTTCTCATGAAACGAGGGTATCGAATTATTGATCGAAATTACCAGAGACCGTGGGGGGAGTTGGACATTATTGCAGAGAGAGAAGGGAAAATCCACTTTGTTGAGGTAAAAGCTGTATCGGCCTCCAGCACGAAATCTCTGGAGCCAACTTCTCTTCATTATAGACCTCACACGTTGCTTAAGAGATTGAGGGTTGTTACACGCGAAACATCATATGGAAACACGGCACGAATCAACAACCCGGTGCCGAGGAAAGATAGCTACAGAGCTGAAGATAATGTCAGCACTTCAAAAATCAAGCGTCTAGGCCGTATAATTCAGACGTATCTGTTGCACAAAAGTGTTTCAGATGAAACAGAGTGGCAATGTGATGTCGCGACCGTTTCAATAGATGCGGGAAATAGGGTTGCCAGAGTTAATCTTATAGAAGATGTCATCCTATGAAATTCTAAAGGACACCTTCTAAAATCTAAAGGACATTATGTCCTTTAGAATGTCCTTTAGAGAATTTCCAAATCCCATGATAGTATCTTTGCTCTGCTCAAACGTAATGCTTGCCGCAATGTGAGTCTCGCAGCATAATTTGTTGAGGCCACACATAGGATGTCGACACCGGGGAGTAGTATAGTGGCAGTATACACGCTTTGGGAGCGTGAGGTCCGAGTCCGATTCTCGGCTCCCCGAAAATGAAAAAAGGTATTTGTACTCTCTACATTATTCGCCACGGCGAAACGGAATGGAACAGAGATAAAATCGTGATGGGACAGAAAGACGCTCCACTCACTGGTAGTGGAGTATGTCAGGCGCAGGAACTCGGCGCGCTTCTCGCGCCGATAGATTTTTCTGCAGCGTATACATCTGATTCGCCTCGCGCTTTTATAACGGCAAAGATTGTTTCTGGTGCGCGCCTAATACCACTGCGAAAATCTTCTCAACTTCGTGAGCGCCATTTTGCAAGGTTTGAGGGCATGCCTAGCGCGGAATACAGGGAGAAGAATAGAGCATCGCTTTTAGCTAAGGATGCTCTGTCTGAAGAAAAGCGCTGGGATTTCAAGATTGCCGGATGCGTGGAAAGTGATGCTTCGCTGGTGAAAAGAGTTCTATCTATGTTGCGCCGTATTGCCCTGATTCATAAAGGCGAGAAAGTGCTTGTCTCAACGCACGGAGGACCCATTCGTTTTCTGCTCATGAAATTAGGGTTTGCTCCCTATGGATCGCTTCCCGGGGGCTCATTTAAGAATTGTGGCTATATCGTGGTAGGGTCGGACGGCACTGAATTCAACATAATAGAGGTGCACGGAGTTAGTACCCATGAGAGTACTGATAAAAAATCTCGCGGTTGAGTATACGGACAAGGGCAACGGTCCAGTGATGCTCCTTCTGCATGGATGGGGGAACGATTTGCATTCGTTTGACGCGCTTGTGCAGTCACTCATCTCATCTTGGCGGGTCATTCGGCTTGATTTGCCCGGGTTTGGTGGGAGCG
>CAYHPP010000042.1:0-6138 GCA_964358745.1 uncultured Candidatus Saccharibacteria bacterium
CCTAGAGTCCTAGTTTCAAGAAAAGCGCCTGCAGGTACTTTCTATCTTTAAGGAGCGCGGGCGCTTTTGCAACTCCTTCCCGGAGTGGTTTCTCTGAAACTGATTGCTTCGCACGATGACGCCCTTCGATCTCCTCCACAAATTGGCTTGGCAAACGCTCTCTGCCGTCGCTTCCCCGAAGATGGTACGAGATGGTCGCTCGCCGCCTTGCGCGCGTGAGCGCGACGTAAAACAGGCGCCGCTCGTCCTCGGTCTCATGCGCGTCAACACTCCCGGGAATCGGCAGATGGAAGAGTTCGCGCGCTCTCTTGCCGCCCCAGATTCCGTCATTCGCGTGAAGAAGATAGACGCTCTCAAACTCAAGCCCCTTGGCGCGGTGCGCGGTCATGACCGCAACTCCCTCGGGCACCCCGCCTGTAGCGGCTATTGAAAGCCCGTGTTCTCGCGCCTCCGCGAGGTACTCCAGGAAATCTCTCACCGTCGCGAGTTTGTTTCGCTCCGCGAATCGCTCCACCGCGCGAAGGAGCGATTCAAAGAGCGGCAAAACATCGCGCGCGTCCGGAAGCGAAAGGAGATGAGGCATGTAGCCCGATTCCTCCGCGAGCCGGTTGAAACCCGAAACGAGCGGCTCATTTCGCGCAACCACCGCGAGCTCGGAGAGTCTTCGGGAAAGGCTCGAAAGACCGCTGCGGCGCATCTCAAAAAGAATCGCTCGCTTCCCTTCCCTCGCAGCCGTGAGGAGCGCAAAGACATCGTGCGAATCAAGGTGAAGAAAATCGAAAAAAAGCACCCGCGCGAGTTTTTCATCGCTCGGTTCCAGCACTGCCTCCAAGAATTTTAAGAAACTATCAATCCTGACATGCGAAAGAGCGTCGGCGTCGGAGTATTTCGCGACCGAAAGCCCTCTCGCCTGCAGAGCTCGCGCGGCGCTCTCCGCATCTTTATTTTCCCGAACCAAGACCGCAATCTCGCTTTGGTTCGCTCCGTCCTTGAGTTCTTTCTTAATCTCTCGCGCGACGAAATCGCGCTCGCTTGCGGGAGAGGGCGCTTCCGCGACGAGAAGCTTTTGCGGCACATGCGAGACGGCCGCGCGAAGCATGACGGGCGTCTCCCCGCCGAAGCGAGGATTTTTCACAATGAGTGAATGAGCGGCATCAAGAATGGTTTGGTGCGAACGGTAACTTTCCGTAAGCGTGATGACCCGCGCTTGGGGATAGAGACGGCGGAAGTACAGGAAGTTCTCAAGGGACGCCCCCTGAAAACGAAAAATGGCCTGCTTCTCATCGCCGACAATAAAGAGATTCGGGTTCCTATGGAAACCCGACAAGAGTTCAAGGAGCCGGTTTTGCGCGTTGTTGGCGTCCTGATGCTCGTCGGCAAGTATGTACTGGTACTCTTCCTGCAAACGCAAAAGCAAATCGTTGTCGCGCTCCAAGACGCGCACCGTCTCCATAATCATGTCTTCAAAGTCATAGAGCCGTCGCCTCGCGAGTTCCTTCTCGTAAGCGGCGTAGACGCGGGCAAGCTCTCGGTTTCTCTCCACGCTCCGTTTTCGCTCCGCGCGTTTTCCCGGCGCGGTCCCGGGGTTCGCTTCCGCCGCCTCTTTGCGCACAAGCGATTGAAACTTCGTGGGAGAAATATTCTCCCGCTTGAGTTCTTTAATGGCCGAGATGACCGGCTTCACATAGTAGGACGGGTCGTTTTTCGGGCGAAGCAGTTTTAAGGTGAGCGAGTCAAGTATCGTCCGCACGATTCTAATCTGCTCTATTTCCTCCATGTGCTCGGCGCCGATGATGCGCTCGAAGCGGTCGGGGTACGACTTAATCACGCCGTTGCAAAAACTGTGAAAGGTGTGAATCGGCACCTGATACGCCGTTGGGCCCACAAGACGCGAGAGCTTTTCCCGCATCGCGTGTACGCCGGAATCGGTAAAGGTGAGCGCCAAAATCGCATCCGCCACTGTGTCGGTCCTCCTCAAAATGTTGGCAATACGAAGCGTTAAAACCGTCGTCTTCCCCGTCCCCGGCCCCGCAATGACCATGACCGGCCCTTCTATTCGTTCAACTGCTTCCCGTTGTCCCTTGTTCAGCTTTTTGTATGCCGTCTCAAACGCGCCATTTTTCATGCGATGAAGTATACCATCTTCACACAAATCGTTGACAGGAGATGGTATATGTGCTATTCTCCTCCGCAGTTTTCGCGAACAAAAACAACAAGAAAGGGAGAATATGTTTTCTCATGACCAGCTGATTCACCTCGTTGTCGGCGTTATTGGTTCTTACCACTTCATTAGTGGCGGGCTAGCTCTGCTTAGCTCCTGGCTAATACTCTATGTGGCAGAAGAAATCTCTCGGCTCGAGAGAATGCTCTCGCAGGAACAGAGTGCGCCACCAGCGAGAATGGCAAGGAGACTTCGATTTTTGCATCATGCTCGCACAGGATTGGAAAGAGGGGGACATATGCCTCTCAACAAACTCTCGGAAGGCGTGGGAAAAAGAAATTTCCGTTTTGTCACCTTGCGAGTGCTTGAATGCACTCTTGGCGCCGGCCTTATTCTCTTGGCGCTTCGCTACCTCTGACCCGTCTCGCCAAAAGAAGCGCAGGCACATTCACCCCGCTCCGGCCCTAAGCTCGAAGCGGATCTTTTTACTCCTTTTACTACCAACTACTTTCTACTGGCTACTTACTTCCCTCTAATAGCCCTGCAGCTTCTTCGCCTTCTTATGCTGGCGTATCTTCTCGTGCGCCTTCGCCTCAATTTGCCTTATGCGCTCGCGCGTCACGCTGAACTTCTGCCCCACTTCCTCAAGCGTGTGCGTAACGCCGTCAATGAGTCCGTGCCGAAGTTCCAAAATCTTTCGCTCTTTTTCGGAAAGGTCGCCTAAGACTTCCCTCACTTGGTCGGAGAGGATGCGGCGCGAGGATTCTTGGTCCGGAGAGAGAATTTTATCGTCATGGAGAAAATCCCCGAGCGTTGACTTGCCATCGTCTCCCTCATCGCCTACGGGACTCTCAAGGGAGACGGTATCCTGGTCAATCTTTTCTATCTGGTAGACTTTTTCGGGCTCGATGCCCATCTCCACCGCAATCTCTTCGGGAAGCGGGTCCCGCCCAAGGTCCTGTGAGAGACGGCGCACCACCTGTTTGTACTTCGCAATGGTTTCCACCATGTGCACCGGGACCCTGATCGTGCGGGACTGGTCGGCAAGCGCCCTTGTGATAGCCTGCCTAATCCACCATGTGGCATACGTGGAAAACTTGTACCCGCGAGTCCAATCAAACTTGTCCACCGCCTTGAAAAGCCCCAGGTTTCCCTCCTGGATGAGGTCGAGAAGCGTGAGGTCAGGACTGCGGCCCACATATTTTTTGGCGATAGAGACCACGAGCCGCAGGTTCGCGCGCGCGAGAAGGTTCTTCGCCTCCATATCGCCCGCTTGGATGCGCTTGGCGAGCTCTTTTTCATCCTTCGCGTTGATGAGCGGGTACTGGCCGATTTCTTTCAGGTACATCTGAATTGAATCATAGGACGCGTCGCCTCCTTTGCCGAGATAGATGCTCCTCTTCCCATGCGGCTCTTCAACCTCTTTTTCGAGCATGCCTCCCCCTTCAAGGACATTGATGCCCATGTTATGAAACCGCGCATAGAGTTCGTCCAGAAAGATGATGTCTGCCTCAATCGTCGGGAACTCCTTCAGTATCTCATCAAACGTGACAAAGCCGCGCTTCTTACCCTTCGCAAGCAGGCGTTCGGCTTTTGTGTCGCGCTCTTTGTTTCTGACCGACGGCTTCTCTTTGCGAGGAAGCGCGCGCCCCTTTTTGAGTTTGAGAGCGCGCTTCTTCGCGGCCCGAAGCGCCGAGAACTTCTTTCTCGTTTTGCTCGCCGCGCGAGTTTTCTTTGTTTTGTGAGCCATAAGTCAAAATGACTATTGAGTTAGCACAGAAAGCGGGTCTTCTCTGTCATCCCCCGTATCAAGGTACGAGGGCAGGCTCTCGCGTATGCGGGGATCCAGAATACGGTTTTATTTCAACAATCTGGATTCCCGTTCCCCGATCGTGGTCGGGGACAAGCTTCACGGGAATGACACCCCGCTTTGTAGTTTCTGCTCTAGCTCGGTAGTCATTTAAGTTAAAGCGAAACGAATGGACGATACTCTAGCATCTTTGCAACTGGAACACAAAATATATTGGAAACCTCACAAAGCACAAACTAAAACTGCTTCTTTCTTCGTTTGTGTTTTTGGTTCCTGTGCTTTGTTCGGCATTTTGGGTTCCTGTGTTCTGTGTTTTTAAATAGCGTTCGGTTCTGAAAATCGGGCCGATTTGAGCGTTCCTAACTTCTGCGTGAGTTCCTTGCACTTCAAAAGGAACTCCGCCGCCCTTTCCTGGTTCCCTTCCCTCTCTGCGAGAGCTAATGCATCCATCGCTTGAGAGAGAAGTGCCGTAACATGTTCTTCTTCAAGAAGGCGAAGCAGTTCCTGCTCTTCTTTCGCGCTCGGATCTTCTTCCCCATACAGGGCTTCGGCCTCAAGAAGGAGGACATCGCGCAATGCCTCATGTTGTTTTACTTTCTTTTCGTAGAGCTCTCGCCCGAAGATGCGATGGAGGGCGGATGTGATGCGTGTAAGAAGCGATTCGTTCTTTTTCAATTCCGCGAAAAGATGGATGCTCCAGATGCGGCGTTCGGATATACTCGAACTTGATGAAACAGGAGGGGCGGCGCGAGAAACAGGAGCGGCATCCTCGCGTGCAGGCGAAGGAATTCTTTTGAATGAATCCCATAACGCCTCCTCGCGAAGGCCGCTTCGCTCGGCGATTACTTTCACGAAGTGAGACTGTTCAACGCTTGACGGCAAGAGACGAAGAAGCGGCAGGAGCGCGCGCTCAATCGTAAGAGCGCGCTCGCGCGCCCCTTCCGAAGAACGAAGAAGCTCATCAAGTAAGAAGTCAATGACGTGTTTTGCTTCCTTCACCGCGCGCTCCCACGCTCGCGGCTCGCGAAGAATGAGTTCAGCCGGGTCTTTCCCCGCCTTCGCTTTAGCGAAGGCGGGCAGGCCCCCGTCAAGAGCAATTACCCGTACATTCATGCCGAGCGAAAGCGCAAGCCGAATCGCGCGCTCGCTCGCCCGCGCTCCCGCCGAGTCCGAATCAAAGGAAAGCAGGAGGTTCTCGGAGAGCCGCTTGAGGCGCGCGAGCTGGTCCGCCGTAAGCGCGGTGCCCGAAGTTGCGACGGTATTTATGTAACCGGCCTGATGCGCCATGAGAAGGTCCATCTGTCCCTCCACCAGAATCGCGGCGTCTTTCTCGCGGATGGGAAGTTTTGCCTTGTCAAAACCGTAGAGGGTAAAAGATTTGTTGAAAAGGACGGTTTCGGGACTGTTGATGTACTTTCCCGCCTTTCCGTCGTCAAGCGCAGGGAGTATCCGACCGGAAAACGCTATGACGCGCCCTGCGCTGTCGCGAATCGGAAACATGACGCGTCCGCGAAAGACATCGTAGAAACTTCTCTGCTCGCGCTCGGAGCGCTTAATAAGTCCGGCCTTCTGCATTTCTTCCGGCGAGAAGCCCTCTTTCGCCAAGTAATCATGAAGCTCCCGCCAGTCGTTTTGCGCGTACCCGAGACGCCATGAACGAATCGTCTCTTCGGTAAGTCCGCGAGAGGCGAGATAGTGCCCGACATCGGGGGCCGCGCGAAGTTTCTCCTCAAAAAAGCGGGTGGCCTTTTCAAGGCAGAGGTAGAGTCGCGCGTATTCGCTCTTCACCTTCGGGTCTATTTTTTGGAGTGTTACTCCAGCCCGCTCGGCAAGTACCCTGAGCGCCCCGATAAAATCAAGCCCCTCAAACTCCTGTACGAAGGTGAAGATGTCGCCCTTGGCGTTGCACCCGAAGCAATAGTACGAGCCGCGCGCGGGCGAAACAAAAAACGACGGCGTTTTCTCGCTGTGGAACGGGCACTTCGCCTTGAGCGACGAACCAGCGCGTTCAAGCTTCAGGTACGAGCCGACAACGTCGGCAATGCCGAGCCGCTCTTTGATTTGCTCAACTGGCGTAGCCATAATCAAATACCAAATCTCGAATATCTAATCTCGAAAACGACAGTCCTCTGTCGTTCCCGCGCAGAGCCTGCCCCCAGCGAAGGCG
>CAYHPP010000043.1:0-6114 GCA_964358745.1 uncultured Candidatus Saccharibacteria bacterium
CTAGGGCAGAAGGCTCTAGGCTCTAGGGCAGAAGGAAGCTCTTGTCTTCCTAGTGCCTAGCGCCTAAAGCCTAGTGCCTAAACTATCTCTGCCGCTTTTGACGTGATGCTGTGGAACCCCATCTCGGAAAGCTCGCGCGGTATGGGCCCGAAAATGCGCTTAGCAAGCGGCTCCTTCTTCCCCTTCTCAAGTAAGTCGACCGCGTTCTCGTCAAAGCGTATATAAGAACCGTCCCGCCGGCGAAACGCTTTCCGCTGACGCACAACGACAGCGTGGAGTACATCCTTTTTCTTTACGGTCTTGCGGGGTTCCGCCTTTTGCACGGAAAGCACGATGATTTCTCCAATTTCGGCATACCGTTTCTTTGACGCACCGAGTACTTTGAAGATGCGCCCGATCTTTCCTCCGGAATTGTCCGCGATTTTGACGATGGCTCGGGGTTGTAACATAAAAATTAGGCTCTAGCGGCTAGGCGCTAGGCGCTAGGAAAAAAAGAGACTTCATCCTAGGGCCTAGCGCCTAATGCCTAGTGCCTTTTTCAAATAACTCTAAAGTGTTTATCTCTGGACATGGGCCGGCATGGAACAATCGCTACCCGTTCTCCTTCTTTCTTGGTATTGCCTGCATCATGTACCTTGAAGCGTGCTGTGCGCTTTTGATATTTTCGATACTTCGGATGCGCGACAAAACGGTCAACTCGAACGACGATGGTGTCTTTCATCTTAGCGGACACTACCGTACCGGTGAGGGTATGACCTTGTTTTGTTTTGAGGACTTGGATGTTCATATGTTTGAAAGTAATGAGTACTTAGTAGGTAGTAGGTAGACCTGAAAGAAGAAAGACCTGTCTGTATTCTAAGTACCAAGTACTAAGTACTCTTCTGCCGTATCGCGGTGAGCAACCGCGCAATCTCCTTGCGCAGATTCCTCCCTTCTTTCACATTCTTCTGCTTTCCGCCGGCCATGGCGAAACGGAAAGTGTGGAGTTTGTTTCGGTTCTCCTCAACTAACCGCGTAAGTTCTGCCGTAGTTTTCTCTGTATAGTCGTTCATAACTAGCTGAAAGCTCAAGGCGCATAGACTGGCTCACAATCAGAGAACTCTTCTCTCTGTATCAATCACCGGTTAAAAACTACACGCTCCGCCGCCACCTTATCTCATTTTCTGCAAAATCTCAACCGCTATCGCGTTACCACTTTACTTTTGACGGGAAGCTTCGTCCCCGCTTTTCTCAAGGCTTCCCGCGCCGTGGTTTCTGCAACGCCATCCACTTCAAACATAACCCGCCCGGGCTTGACGTCAAAACAGTACCCTTGGGGGTCCCCTTTACCCTTCCCCATGCCTACTTCAGGAGGTTTCGCCGTAAAAGGCATATCAGGGAAAATGCGGATCCAGACCTTCCCCCCTTTTCCGGTGCTTCTCGCAAGCACTTTTCGGGCCGCCTCAATTTGATTTGAACGCACCCGCCCCCGGGAAAACGCCTTCAGCCCGAACGAGCCGAAAGAAACTTCAGTGCCGCGCGTTTCCATCTGCGCTTTCTTTGGATTGCGGCGCATAGTGTGCCATTTTCGAAATTTGACTTTTTTTGGTAACAACATGGTTTAGGCTCTAGGTAAGAAGGCCCTAGGCTCTAGGTACTCGGGGCTCTAAGATTTTCTTCCTAGAGCCTAGTGCCTATCTTTTCGGAGTCTTCTCCGAAAAAACTTCTCCTTTATAAATCCACACCTTGATACCGATGTCTCCGTAAGTCATGTGCGCCCGCTCGCGCGCGTAGTCAATATCGGCGCGAAGCGTCTGAAGCGGAATACAGCCCCTCTTAAGCTCCTCCGTCCGTGCCATTTCCGCCCCGCCGAGCCGCCCGCCGAGGTAGACCCTCATTCCTTTAACGTCGCGGTTCGCCATCGTCTTGTCCATGGTCTGCTTCATCACGCGGCGGAACGGGAGGCGCTTTTCAAGTCCTTCAGCGATCATGTGCGCCACGATGGCGGCGTTGGATTCTGGGGAACGGACCTCCTCAATATCAAGTTTCAGGTTTTCAATGCCGGCAAGTTTGTTCTTTTTCGCAAAGCGGGCAATTAGGTTTTTCAGCTTGACCGCCCCCTCGCCGCTCTTGCCAATGAGCATACCCGGGCGCGATGTGCGAATGATGATGCGAAGAAGCTTCGGACCGCGTTCAATATCAACTCCGGAAACGTACATCCCGCGAAGCGTCTTCGCCAAGAGCTCGCGGATGAGAATGTCTCCCTTGAGCATCTTCTGGTACTCCCCCCGTACGCCAAACCACCGGGACTTCCAGTCCTTAATGATGCCGAGGCGGTATGAGTATGGATGGACGACGTGGGACATGGATAATGAAAAATCTAAAAATCAAAATGTAAAGTTGTTGTGTCGCCTCTGGCGACTCCTCAATTTTTATTTTTGCATTTTACCTTTTACATTTCTGTTCTCCGCAAGTACAAGGGTAACCTTGCTCGTTCTTTTAAGTATCTGGTACGCCGACCCGTGGGCACGGGGCATGGAACGCTTGAGTACCGTCCCGGGATCAACTCGGAAATCCCCTATGATGAGCGCCTCCGCATCCACCACTTTCTGATTTTCTTTTGCATTTGCAACCGCGCTCGCCAGAAGCTTCAAAAGCGGAGCCGTCGCAGCTTTAGGTATGAGTGAAAGCGCGGCGCGCGCTTCTTTCACGGTCTTGCCTTTCACGGCGTTTACGACGAGCCGCATCTTGCGCGGAGATTGTCGGTAGTTGTTGAGAATAGCTTTCATGGTCTAGGCCCTAGGAAACTAGGCTCTAGGCTCTAGGAACTTCGGCGACTTGGATTTTCTTTCCTAGTGCCTAGTGCCTAAAACCTAGCGCCTATCCTACTTCTTGGCTTCGGTCGCCGCTGTTTTTGCGGTTTGCGCGGCGGCAATCTCCGTCTCCTTCTTCTTCATCTCAAGCTCCTTCTGCATTTTGCCGCCGTGCTTCACAAATTTTCTGGTAAGGGAAAACTCGCCGAGACGATGCCCCACCATGTCTTCGCTTATGAGCACTTCGGGAAAGTCCTTGCCGTTGTGCACCAAAAACTTGAACCCTATCATCTCGGGACTCACGACTGAAGCGCGCGACCACGTCTTTATGGGCGCGGCGGTCTCGGGCCGTTTCCCCGCGATTTTCTTGAGCACGCGCGGGTCAATATACGGGCCTTTTTTGAGCGATCGGGTCATATACAAAAGGCTCTAGAAATTAGGCTCTAGGCTTTAGGAAGTTCCTAAAATCTAGCGCCCGCTTCCTCGAGCAGGGTGCCATAGTAGCAGGAATAAAGGCCAAAAGTCAAACAGCCGTTGCGCGGTCTAACCCAATGTGGCGCCGCGCGTTGAACCAACTTTTCTGCGGGAGACGATGAAGACGTTTGAATACTTCTTGGGCGTTCGCGTCTTCTGTCCTTTACCGGAGGGTTTGCCCCAGCGAGTTTTCGCGCGGCGAAGCCCTCGGCCCTGGCGCCCTTCGCCTCCCCCGTATGGATGGTCGGGCGGGTTTTGTGCCGAACCTCTAACCGTCGGACGGATGCCGAGCCAGCGGCTGCGCCCCGCCTTGCCTATGACGACAAGATGATTTTCTTCGTTGGATACCGCGCCAATCGAGGCCCACGCGGTGTTGATAACCTTTCGAACCTCGCTTGAAGGCAACTCAACGAACGTGTAACCGCCCTCTTGCGCTTTCACCTTCGCGGCGTTGCCGGCGGAGCGAGCGAGTATGGCCGGGCCCCCCGGACGAAGGGCGACATTGTACACGAATGTGTCAACGGGAATCGCGCGAAGCGGCAAGCGATTTGCCGGAAGAACGGGAGCTTTCTCCGACACTAAAAATGTCGCGCCGGCCGTAACGCCTTGTGGGAGGAGGACATAACGCTTTTCACCGTCGGCATACACCGCGAGACCGATAAAGCCGGTGCGGCTCGGGTCGTATTCAACACTCATAATGCGCGCAGGGATATTAATTTTGTCATAGGTAAAATCAACATTGCGGAGCAGTCGCTTGTGTCCGCCTCCCTGGTGTCGCACGGTGATGCGTCCGTAGTTATTTCTGCCGACATGCCGCTTTTCTCCCAACACGAGCGCCTTGTGCGGAGTGCTCGTTGTGAGAAACTGCCGATAATCAATACCCGTCATGTGACGACGCGATTTGGTTGTAGGACGATACGATTTCATGGTCTAGGCTCTAGGGCAGAAGGCTCTAGGCTTTAGGACTGAGGGGGCTTTGTCTTCCCTAGTGCCTAGCGCCTAAAGCCTAGTGCCTACATTACTTCAATTTTCTCCCCCTTCTTCAAAAATACATACGCTTTCTTTCCCCCACCTCGAAAGCCCGAGCGACCTTTTACAAAAACGCTCTTTTTCGGGATATTCGCTACTCGCACTTTTACAGGAGTCACTTTGTACAGCAGGCTCACCGCGCGCGCAATTTCACGCTTGTTCGCGTCCGTCGCGACCCTGAACACGTACGCGCCTCTCTCTGAAGAAGCGGAAGCTTTCTCGGTAATATGCGGCCGGAGCAGGACGTGTGGATTGGCGCGCCCTTTTGCTACTCCGGTCGCGCCCTCTGCCGCCACAGACTTCTTTACAGCGGCTTCTTTTGCAACCAGCTTTTTAACCGGCACCGGTTCCTCTTTTCTTGGTTTTCGTAGGTTTAAAAAACTCATAGCTTAGGCTCTAGGGAAGAAGGCTCTAGGCTCTAGGAACTGGCTAACTAAGATTGGTGGTCTTCCTAGTGCCTAGCGCCTAAAGCCTAGCGCCTTTTCAAAGGGATTTGATGGATTCCTCCGGATTCACCACGATCACATACTTGTACTGGAGCGCGTCAATAAGATTCAAATTCCGCGCCTCCCCCACTGAGATGTTGCTGAAGTTCCGAAAGCTCTTCTCAACACGCGAATCCTTGGTCGGGGTAATGATGTGCGCGGCGTTGCGTTTCTTCGCAATCAATCCATATCCTTTGATCGTTGAGAGCTTTCCAAGCACATCTTTCGCGGCCTTCGTCTTGATTTCCGGGAGAGCGATGCCGTTTAGAAACAAAATTTCTCCTTCATGAAGCTTCCGCGAGAGTACGGCGTAGAGAGCTTTTCGTTTTGCCGCGCGATTTACTTTGCGCGCGTAGTTCTTGTCGTTCCGGGGACCGTGGGCGACGCCGCCTCCAACCCACAAGGGAGAGCGAATGGAGCCGTGCCGCGCCCGTCCGGTGCCTTTTTGCTGCCACGGCTTTTTGCCGCCGCCGGAAACCTCACCGCGCGTTTTGGTATGGGCCGTTGCCTGTCGCCCGCTTGAGAGCATGGAGTAGGCCGTCTGATGGACAAGGTCGGCATTCCATTTCACGCCAAATACGCTCTCGGGCAACGTAATTTTGCCTGTTTCCTTGCCTTGCTGATTGTAAACAATGGATTCCATAATCTTGCTAAAATCCGAAATTCGAATATCGAAATCCGAAACAATATCTAAATTCTAAATTTTGAAATTCTAAACATTTCGGGATTTTGAATTTGTTTCGGATTTAGAGTTTCGTGCTTCGAATTTCAAGCAGAGTCCCTCTGCGACCTGGCACCGCTCCTCCTATCAAAATCAGACTCTCTTCCGGAATCACCTGAACGACCTCAAGGTTCTGCACGGTCACGCGCTCGCCTCCCATACGTCCTGCCATGCGCATGCCTTTAGCCACGCGCCCGCCTGCCCGCGCCCCGCCCCCGATTGCCCCCGGCTCGCGCTCACTGTGTTTCTGTCCGTGTGTGCGGCTCCCGCCATGGAATCCGTGCCGCTTTACGACACCCTGAAATCCTTTTCCTTTTGAAACGCCGCTCACCGTTACCGAGTCGCCTTTTTTGAACACATCAACGCCGATTTTGTCCCCAACGGCGCGCGTCGCAGGCGTTTCAAGGCGCCACTCTTTGAGCCCCATAAAACTCCCGAGCTCTTTCACATGCCCTTTCACTGCCTTACTAACGTTTTTCGGTTTGCGTGAACCCCAGCCGAGCTGCACAGCACTGTAGCCGTCTTTCTCAATGGTCTTTACCTGTGTGACGACATTTGGAGAAACGGACACAACCGTCACCGGACGAGCATTCCCTTGCTCGTCCCACACCTG
>CAYHPP010000044.1:0-5963 GCA_964358745.1 uncultured Candidatus Saccharibacteria bacterium
TAGAACAACCCCGTCCTAAGGGGTAGATGCGGGTGCAATTCCTGCTAAGGGCAAACTTTGCAAGTCAGGCGGGCGGGGAACGAGAGTTTCCTAAACTCTAAATGGAGGTTCAATTCCTCCCGGTGGCAAATCGAACGGAGTGAGGATTTGACGCCGAGGAAGCGCGGGGCGCTTCCGCGGAGGAATTGAAGCCCGATTGAGCTTTTTCCGGAGCGTCTGCGCGAACGGAAAAACCAATCGGGGTACTGAACCTGTAAGGTTCAATTCCTCCCGGTGGCAAATCGAACGGAGTGAGGATTTGACGCCGAGGAAGCGCGGGGCGCTTCCGCGGAGGAATTGAAGCCCGATTGAGCTTTTTCCGGAGCGTCTGCGCGAACGGAAAAACCAATCGGGGTACTGAACCTGTAAGGTTCAATTCCTCCCGGTGGCAAACCATTTGCCAATGGAATTGGTGGGCGTTTTTCTCCGTTGCGTATTGGGCGTACCAAGTCCTTGCGGAGTGGAAGTTATCGGTGATACAATCAAGACGATTTTGGAGCAACAAACGCGATGCCACCCGGCAGCCATAACAATGATAAACGAACAACCGAATGTGCAATTTGAGGAGGGGCTAAAGACGGAGCGCTCCTTCGGTGAGTCCGCGCTCCTAGCGAGGTGGGTCATGAGATACTCGGGGGGATTCATCAAGGATGAGAAACAAGCAAACTCCGTCTTGATTGGGTTTGCGGTAGTTGCTCTTGCAGCCGCGGCTTTCCTCTTTTTTAACGGTGGGGGAAATGAGGTTTCATCACCGTCGGCTGACCTCATCAACACGCCTCAACCCCGAGAAGGAGCTATCCCTCGCTAACCTGCCTATGAGAGCCATACGAAGCACCAGAAAAGGTTTTACGCTCGTCGAGCTCCTCGTCGTAATTGCCATCATCGGGTTGCTTTCAAGCGCCGTCTTTGCGGGCTTGAATAGCGCGAGGGTAAAGGCGCGAGACGCCAAACGAGTTTTGGACCTGCGCACTCTGCAGACGGCCCTTGAGCTTTACTACGACCGATACGGAACCTACCTCGTCGCGGGAGCCGGCTGGAGGGGCGGTGGCCAGGGGTGGGTGGGATATGAAGGCGGCAGTGACTACGTGAAATCTTTGTCCAGAGCTTTGCAGGAAGAGGGGTTTTTGAGCGCGCCGCGAGTTGACGACCCCGTGCAAAATCCAGGATACATGATTTATCTCTGCGAAAGTAACAAAGTCTACGCTCTCTCTGCTACAAAAGAGAATCCCACGGCGGGAGATATTGCCTTTATTCAAATAACATGTAACGGGACGGGCGCTAACGGTACCTACACGCGGTACGGCAAGAATTACGCGGTGGCGAATAAAACATACTAAAGTGGTCCTTGGTCTTAGTAACTAGTAGCTAGACAGAGATGACGCCGGAAGAACGACAACTGCTCATACAGACCCATCGCTTAGTGGAGGAGAACAACGAGCTCCTTCGCAAGATGCACCGCGCCGCGCTTGTGGGGCGCGTGTTCCGGCTTTTGTATTGGATTGCGATTATTGGTCTTTCAGTCGGCGCATATTACCTCATCCAGCCGTATGTTGAACAGATACAAAACGCCTTTGACAATCTGAAAGGTGGCGTGGCGAATGTAAAGGAGGCGGCAAGCAGTCTCGGCGGCATTGGCAAACTGTTTGAGGGCATCAGAAAGTAGATCTCCAAACGGGGTACTTACGCGTTATGGTTGTTCGTGGCATGTGCTAGGGTACCACATAATTGCGATCGCAATTATGTGGTACCCTAGCCGAGATTTATATTTTTCCCGCTATCGGCTTGATGCGATAGGGAGGTTGAGTTACTATACTTACTGAAGTTGCCGAGGTAGCTCAGTTGGTAGAGCGCTCGCCTGAAGAGCGATAGGTCCCCAGTTCGATCCTGGGCCTCGGCATAAACCAAAACCGAAAAAACAGAACTCGGTGGAGATTCTGTTTTTTGCAGTTGGTCCACTAACTACTTCTTACTTTCAGCTTCGTCTGCCTACTCTTATCAAGTTTGGGGAGCCGGAGCGTGAGAAGGCCGTGTTTTTCGGTTGCTTCCGATGCGTCAACATCAATCTCTTGAGGGAGAAGAATGTTTCTGGAAAATGAACCCCAGTAGAGTTCGCGGTGGAAATAGTCCCCGTCATTGACTTCACTTGCTTCTTGCCGCGAGCCGCGAACCGTTACCATGTCGCGGGTAATGGAGACGTCCAGATCCTCGGGGCGGACGCCCGCGACAATCGTCTTGATAATAATGTCATCCGGCGTCTGATAGACATCCACCGTAAGTTCACCTTCCTCTGGCAGACTTTCCTCCACGGGAGCGGGCGGAGCCTTTCGTCTGTCAACGCCTTTAATAGGAAGCCGCCGCTCCTCCGCTTCATCTTCAACATCGGCTTCCCGCGGATTGATGGTTCCCGTCAGTCGCTCAAAAAACGATGGTTTGTTCTTCATATGCCTGATACTAATCTACTAATTTTATACTAATGCTACGAAAAAATACTAATTCCTCTTATCTATGCGCACTACTCGTTTCGGATGAATAGCATGGTTTCTGAAGTTTACGACGATAGCTAACTTTAGTTGTGTTTCCTGCAAATATCGTTGTGTTTGGTAATAATCTTCCCTCGTAACCATACGTTTGGCTTTTAATTCCAGAAGAATTTTATCGTCAATAATAAAATCTACAATATTTCCGCTGCCACCAATACTCTGTTCGCGTGTGTAGGGTAATTTTGTCTGCACTAGTTTTTGCTCCAGAAGATCCGCGTACTGCTTTTCTTTTGCATAGATACCGAGCTCATTGTGAACTACAAAACAAAGACCAACCACTTTGAACGACAATTCCGGATAAATAAGTTCGGCCATTAGTATTTTTTCGTTGCATTCGCATGCATTCGTAGTTTCGTATTACGCTCAAGCTCTTAATTGCTTGACCTTCTCGAACCCAATAAGAAGCAGCATGACGGCGAGCCAGACGAACGCGAACACTGTGAACAGGTAAAGGCTATTTCCCTCGCCTTTAAGTATAAACAAGTTAAAGAATGTGTGCAACACAATCGCGGCAAGAAGGCCTATGCACGCATCAAACTTTCTCATGCGGCCGCGTTTGTAGAAGCCAAGGGCGAGAAAGAAGCCGAGCGTTCCCGAGGAGACTACATGAAGAAGCGTCGCCCCCACGAACCGAAGCACGCCGAGGTCAAGACTTGCGGCGAGTCCGCCGCTTTTGATTGCCCCGGACAGGAAAAAGGTGTTTTCAAGAGCGGCGAAGCCGAGCGCCGCCGTGATGAGGTAAATAAGAGAGTCAATCGGTTCATCGTTTTCGCGCTTGCGCAGGGCCCCAACGTATGAAGCGATAAACTTGAACGTCTCCTCAATGACGGCGAGGCCGATGACGACTATGAGAATCTGCGCCGTCAGCGGGAGCTCCACGGCGCATTCCGCTGACACGCCCCCCATCAGTGTCCCGCATAACCACTGCTCGGCGGGCAGCGCAAACAGCACCGCGGCCATGCCGGCGAGGAACGAGACGACGATAAGCGAGCGCGGCTCCGGGTGGAGCCGGTCTTCCCTAAGCCAAAACCACAGCCAGAAAAGGGCGGGGAGTACTCCGCCGAGAAGAGAGAAAAAGAGGGTAGAGGGAGACATTTCTCGTAGTGAGTATCGAGTATAGAGTATTGGGTATGGGTGAAACCGTGATTGTATACTAAATACGCAATACTAAATACCCGATACTCTTTTAGACGGGCCAAGACTGCACCATCAGCATACCAGTCTTTTCCTTTGGCGGTTTCCACAGCTGCCAGATTTCCTCCGAGACGAATGGGATGAACGGGTGGAGCGCGCGAAGCAGGGCGTCAAGCGTGTGAAGCAAAAACTGCCTGCGGGATTTCTTCTCTTCCACCGTTCCGTTTTTTAGAATCTCCTTACTCTCCTCCACAATCTTGTCGGCGAGCGTTTTCCACGCGTACTGGTAGAGCTTTTCGGCCGCGAGATAAAAACGAAACCCGTCCATATCTTTGGTTACGTCGGCAAACGCCGCTTGCCGCTCGCCTTGAAGCGCTGCGTCGGCAGGGGAGTAATTCCCGAAACCTTCTTCCGCCGCCTCTCCCTCGGTATTTTCAATGATAAACCGCGCGATGTTCCAGAGCTTGTTCGCGAAGTGCTTGTATGCGCGGATTTTGTCCTCCGAAAGCGAAAGGGAGGTGCCCGGAGTGTTGCCGACCACGAGGCCGATTCTAAGCGCGTCCGTGCCGAATTTCTCCGTGAGGTCAAGCGGGTTAATCACATTCCCCCTGCTCTTGCTCATCTTGTTCCCTTTCGCGTCCAAGACAAGACCATGGAGATATACGGTCTTAAACGGCACCTTGCCGGTTACGTAAAGGCCGAGCATAATCATCCGCGCGACCCAGAAGAAAATAATTTCTCCGGCGGTTTCCATAACATCCGTCGGATAAAACTCCTTAAAATCTTTTCCGTCGGGGTAGCCAAGCGTCGCAAATGGCCATTGAGCCGAGGAAAACCAGGTGTCAAAGGTGTCCTTGTCGGGCGCTACCGGGCCGCCGCAGACCTTGCAGACGTCAACCGTATCATCTAAGTCAACAAAACCAGCACCGCACTTCTCGCAGATTTTCGCGGGGATGGGAATGCCCCAGACAATTTGGCGGGAGATGTTCCAGTCTCGAATGTTTTCGAGCCAGTGCTCGGTGATTTTTTTGTAATGCTCGGGAATGTAGGTAATCTCGCCGGCGTTAATGCTTGTGAGCGCTTTTTCCGCGAGAGGTTTCATCTTGATGAACCACTGATTGCGAATCTGCGGCTCAATCGTGGTGCCGCATTTGTAGCACGTACGAACGACATGTGCATACTTCTCGTCCATCCGTTCAAGCAAGCCCTTACTCCGAAGCTTCTCCACGACAAGCGGCCGCGCTTTTGATATCGGCATTCCGGCGAACTCTCCCGCGATGGGGAGGAGTTTGCCTCGCTCGTCAATAATTTGCTCTTTGGAGAGTCCGTGCCGCTCGGCAATCTCAAAGTCGGCCGTATCGTGCCATGGCGTAATCGTCATAACTCCGCTTCCAAACTCCATGTCTACCGCTTCGTCTTTGACCACCGTCGCAGTTATCGGCCCATTAATCCATTCAAGTTCCAGTTTCTCGCCGTTTTTGTATTTCGCGTAACGACTGTCCTTGGGGTGCATCACAACATACTTGTCGCCGAACTTTGTTTCGGGACGGGATGTGCCGATCGTGAACGGGCCGTACTTGAAGTAGTAAAACGGCTCGGTCTTTTCCACATCCTCAATCTCAAGGTCGGAAAAGGACGTCTGGTGCTTGGGGCACCAGCTAACGATTCGATTGCCGCGGTACACGAGGCCGTCGCGACCGAGCTTTTTGAATGTTTGGTAAACGGTTCTTACTATGTCAGGGTCGAGTGTGAATTTCTCTCTACTCCAGTCGCAGGACGCGCCCATTTTTCTCACCTGGGATTTGATGTTGGCCGAATTCTTCAGCGTGAAATCAAGGATTTCCTCGTAGAGTTTTTTCGGCTCCATATCAAAGCGCGAGCGCCCCTCTTTTTCCAACTGTTTTTCGTAGACGACCTGCGTCTCAAAACCTGCATGGTCAAGGCCGGGGAGCCAGAGCGTCTTGTACCCGCGCATCCGTTTGTAGCGGGTCATAATGTCCTCAATCGTCATCACAAGCGCGTGGCCGGCGTGGAGACTGCCGTTGGCGTTCGTGGGGGGCATGATGATGCAGAAGTTTTTAGTTGGTAGTTGGTAGTTGGTAGTCTTTTTTCCGCGTAGGTCAGCGTCCGGTCTGCGACTGTCCGCGCCGACCGGAGGGAAGGAGTCGGGATTGAAAAAGCCGCTCTTTTCCCAGAGTTTGTAGATGCGTTTCTCGGCCTCTTGCGGGTCATAAGGTTTTAGGAATTTGT
>CAYHPP010000045.1:0-5937 GCA_964358745.1 uncultured Candidatus Saccharibacteria bacterium
CGCTCGCTCTCGCCGACATTTTCATCGGCAATGAGGTGGAGTGTAGGCAGTTGCAGACTATTCTCGGCTACTCGCACAGCAAGCTCCTTGCGAGGGGGCTTTCAGCGGTCATTGAAACGCTGGGGGAACAAGGAAGCGTTATCTATGAACGCGGTCGCACAACCCGCATCAGCGCGACTCGGGCGAGAAAAATCGTTGAAGCAACCGGTGCCGGAGATGCCTATCGCGCAGGACTTATCGCGAAGCTCCTTGAAGGAAAAAATCTCAAGGAAGCATGCGAATTTGGTTCAAAAATCGCCGCGCTTTCCATCGGGAAGCGCGGCGGCCAAACGTATACGCCCTGAATCCCTTTTTCAAATACTCTTCATGTGGTTTGTGCTTGGAGTCCACTTTCCAACCTATCCACATCTGCCATTCGTTCATTCGTGCGAATGGTAGAATGAGTGCATGGCGGACCGAAAAAAGTTGGAGCGAATTCTCAAAGCCGCGGCTAACGGAAGGCGGTTCACCATCCTTGCGTACCTGCAGAAAGAAAAGGAGGCAACGGTCGGCGAGATTGCCGGACACATTCATCTCTCGTTCAAATCCACCTCACGACACCTTGCGGTTCTTTATGCCGCCGAACTCGTAGACCGAATGCAGCGAAGCAGCGAGGTGTTCTATCGCCTTCCGGACGCACTACACCCCACCGTTCTTGAAATACTCAAGCATGTGTAGCCGTGGTTTGCTCATCCGCTGACCATTCTTCCATTTCTGCTTTCTCCTGTTCCTGCCTCTTTTCTCAGATTCTCCTCCTTCCATTCTTCATGTCTGTTCTCACACCCTCTCTCACATTCTCTCATTCGCACGAATGAGCGAATGTACGGAGGGCGAGGTGGAACATCTCGGAACTTGAGGATGTATATGCCTCCGCCCCGTCCTTTCGGGAGATGCGGCTTACCTCTCGTACAAATATATTCCCTTCTCCTTTGCCGAGAGCGGCCAGTTTGGAAACTGAAACGCAAGCGAGACGACGCGCGCGCCGGGACGGAGTTCTGCGCGGAGCTTCTTCTCAAGCCTCGGCATGATGTAGGGAATGCCGTAAATGACGATACCGTCAAAAGACGAGAGGTCAACGTTCCAGAAGTTCTCCATATGCACAAATACCCGTCCATCAAGCCCGTGCCTCCGAGAGAGCGTTCGCGAACGCGCGACGAGAAGCGGGTTGTGCTCGTAGCCGTGCGCCTCTGCCCCTGCTCCGGCAAACGCAAAGAGTAACCGCCCGTCGCCGCTCCCAAGGTCTGCAATCTTTTCTCCCTGTTTTGGGCTAAGCAAAGCGATGATGCGCGGCACGTATCTCCGTTTCGTGGGAACAAAGAAAGCTCCTCGCCGGAGCCAGACGAGCATGATGATGCTCCCAATGAAAACTGTTGCCGGAAAGATGATGGACATCTCAATTTCCTGAATTACTTTGAATTACGAGGCTCGCCCCACGAAACCAACAACCGCTTTGTGATCGCTCACGCCCTGAACGAGCCTCACATCAGAGACACAGTACTCGGGGGTGCTGAAAAGTCCGTCCACCATCCGCTCAAGACCTTTCACGCGATGCAGTTTTGGGTCAAGGGATGAGCGATACGATGCGGGAATATTATCCGCGTAGCGCCCTGCAAGCTCCTCCCACATCTTCCCTCCGCGCGGCGCGTTAAAATCTCCGCAAAAGACGATATCGGGAAAATGGGCGAGAGTTGTGAGCAGCAGTTTCATATCCCGCGTTTGTTCTTCACTCGGTTCTCCGTCCGGCGTCCACGTGAAGTGCGCAGTGCCGATGGTGTATGTCTTGCCCGGCTTTTCCAGAACGGCCGAGAGCAGTATTCTGTTCTGCCCTCTGCTCCAGCGTGGGACTTCTCCCGGGCCGCCGTGATAGTAATCAACGCGGGAAGCGCGCACGGGAAGCGATGTAAATAAGGCGATGCCTTCGGGACCGCGCTTGAGCAACGCTTCGTTTACGACGAGCCTCCCTTCTCCAGTCGCATCCCCGTCCATGACACGTTCAACGTCGGGAATGCATGTGGGAACAAATAAACCCTTCATTCCGATTCCCACCTCAAGATCGCGGAAGTCCTTCTCAAATACCTCCTGCAAGCACACCACGTCGGCTCGCTCCCGCCTCAAAAACGGAAGCACCGTATCAAGGTGCCGGTCAAGCTCAATGTTGAGCGAAATGAGTTTGAGACGATGTTCCTCTCGCGTCATAAATATCCTAAACTCCAATCATCTCAATACACCGAGAAGATTGGAAGGAAATCAACTACCCCGCAGCAGAGCTGCGAGGAAATCTTTTCTATTATATCAAAAAATGATCCCAGTTAACACACAGATTATTCCCTGTTATACTTGACGAATGAACCGAGAAAACCCATCTTCCGAACATCAAGAAACTTCTGAAAGATTTCCTTCTCAAGAGGAAATAAAGTCTGTTTTTGAGACCCTTCTGCAGGGTAAAGAATATAAAGAACAGCGCGTCATAAGCGATGAAGGGGGGATATCTCTTTATGAGATCGAGGTATCTTTGGCGAACGGAGAAAAAATAGAATACAACTTCCAGAAGGCTAAATATAACTACCGAGATACATCACTTCCTTCTACCGCACAATTTTCTGCTTCAATTCACAAGATTAATTATGACGCTGAAGGTATACCTTCCGGCGGCGAGTGTGTAGCCAATTATCTCGACGGTAAATGGGAGTACGTCTCGTAAATGAAGCTTTCCTAAATTCAGCTCGTCCTATCCCCGCTGCAAAGAGATGGGTATTCGGCGAGCAGGATTTATTCTGAGAACCCCTCGGTTCCAGAGCGCTCGCTCCAGGGCTCGCTCGTTGCTATCCCCACCCGAAACATACCGTTCCGGTACGGGCGGACACCAGGGGAAACTCCCCCGCCTGTTTCCTGTTCGCTTCGCTCGCATCGGAAATTGCCGCTCTGCGGCACAGGATGAACATCAGTTAACCACTGTTCATTCCCCGACCCCCCTGATTCCACATTCATCCACCGGAACCTGTCTACCCGGCCGGCCGGTCAGGCGGGTGGTGACAGGCAAGCTCTCGGGAAATTCTGCGGAATCATTGAAATCAGGCGGCTACTAAATCCTAAACATACCGTTTCGGTATATCACCTCTTTGCTTCCGTCCCTCATGTGCGCCGTTACGGTGCGCGGAGTCGTTGAGACGATGTCGGTGTGCACCGAAGAATCGTTGAATCCGAGCCGCTCCCAATCTTCCTGCGAGAGGCCGCCCGGGTCAGCCGTGTAGCAGTCTTGGTATGATTTTCCAAGCGCGAGATGCGTGTTGCCGTGGGGTCCTCCGACATTCTCGTCGTAAAGCGTTTCCGCCATGAACTTTGTGATGCGTGACAGACGCCTGTCGGTAAGCGAGTATTCTCCAATTTTATCGGCGTTCTTTGTCGCGATCATTTCCTTCAGAACTTTTTCATTCTTTTTTGCTTTCGCCTTCACTACCCTGCCGTCCTTGAACCAAAGTTCCGCGCCCTCAATAAGCACCCCGTAGCGATATAACGGCATGTTGAACCGTATCCAGCCGTTTGTTCCGCGCCAGTCGGGCGACGTAAAATGTTCAAAACTCGGGATGTTACGCCCGCTGCCGCACATCCACTGGCGCTTCCTTCCGAGATGAATCCAGAGATTGGCGTCGGGGCCGGTAACGTGGAGTTTGTGCACGGGAAGCGCGTTTAACTTCCGCCGGATTTTCTCCATAGTCGCGTACGTTCGTTTCCACTCCCGTATCGGGTCTTTCTTATCCAAAAAACAGGCCTTGATGATTTGCCGCCAGTAGGCCCGCTCGGAGAGTCCCGCTTCTTTTGCCATGGCGGGCGTTCCATAGAGCCCCACGGTCCACGTAAATTTTCCCTTGTTTTCCTTCTCACGCCGCCAATCCATATAGGGTTTCCACGCAAGACCGCGCGCCATAATCTTTCTCGGCGGAATCCCCTCAAGCTCGTGCATGTCAACTTCGCTTATGACGAAAATTGAGTGGTCAATTTGTTTGACGAGGCCTTTCGCGTACGCGCGGGGAAAAAACGTCAGCTGGTTGGGTTTCGCAAGCTCAAAAAAATCTCGGTCAAAGGGAAACCGGTCGCCCGAATCGGGGCGGTAATCGGAAACAATATGCCCGCCTGCTTTTAGGATCGCGCGCTTTAGCAGAATAAAAAGCGGTTTCGCGGCTTCGTAACAGACGAGGTGCACCACTTCGCCTTTCCTCAAGCCCTTCCCGCCGTTGAGCGCGAAGTTCACCAAAACATCCGCGTATCGTTCAAGAATTTTCTGTGGCGGGGTGTACATACTAGAACTCATCCCAAAACCTACCATGGCACTATTGATTGAAGCCATTTCGCATCGTCGCTCTGCAAAACCCGGTGAAAAACGGCTTATAAGCGACGTAGAGCGAGTGAAATGGGAAAATCTTATTTTCACATTTCCGAGCCGAGGAGCTTATATAAGCCGAGGTGCTTCTATCCTCGGTCGGAGTACCTCAGTACACCTTCCTCGTCTGCGCCGTTTTTCCCTCGAATTTTGCAAAGCTTTTGATTGCGATAGGTTTTGGGATGAGTTCTACCACCATATCACAAAATCAGCCCTCTGCAAAAGACGAGAATCAGTGAGCGCCTTGTCGTGCGAGGCGGAGCAGAAGAATGATGAGAAGAAACGACGAGAGCGCCATCAAGGGAATAGTGATGTAGCCGAACTCCATGACAAATCGCTCCGCGCATGAAACGGAAGAACCGAGAGCCGCGCATAGTCCCTCGGGAACAACGCCAAGCTGGAGAAAGTACTGGTAGAGCGCGACGGCTCCCCCGATAATTGTGAGGATAAACGAAGCGTCAATGAGCGCGGGACTTCCTTTGTGCCTTCCCCAAAGCGCCATCCCGAGAAGAAGCGCCGTCGGATACATGAAGATGCGCTGAATCCAGCAGAGTTTACACGGGGCATACCCGATAATTTCCGAATAGATGAGGCCGCCAAGCACCGAGAGCGCGGCGGCGGCAAACGCTGCGTGAAGAGTCCACCTCCGGAGTGAATCGGGGACAGTCAGACTAAAAAGCCATGCTGCCGCAAGAAAAACGACCGCTATCTGCACGAAGACGGTCCCGGCGCCAAATATGAAATTAACGGTTGAAGTGAAAATCATTTCTGCAACAGGGCGCAACCGGTCTTCTCGGCTAGTTTAGAAAGAGGTACCTCCCCGCCCTCGCGGCTCCCATCGGCAAATTCCCACGTTGGATACCCTTCTATCTTTTTCTCAATGCACAGAGGAAGCTGTTCCCTCCCGTTTGGCGTTGAACATTCTACATACGGAAGGAGCTTTGCCGACCGTCCGAACATCTCTTTCTGACTCTGACAGTGCGGACACCAGAACGCTCCGTAAAATACGGCACCCTTGTCCTTGAGACATTGCGCAAACCCGTCAAGCTTCCCGGGCACACTGTCTTCGTAGTACGCAAAACCGGCAATACCGAAAACCACCAGAATGGTGACGATACCAAAAATGAGATATTCTTTTTTCATGGCAGGTAGTATACCGCAAGAAACAAAATGATAACAACACAAAGACCGGCGGCACCGAGAAGCGACCATGCGACCGGAGTTTTCGGCAGGAATCTCGCGAATGCCTTGCGGGGCGAAGCCGATTCTCTCACCTTCGCCTCCGAAAAGACAACGGCGCCTGAAGGGCTTCTTCCGGAAAGCACGACCATCACCGTTCTTTTTTCTCGGACGAGTTCCGTTATCGCATCCGCAAACGAAACCGGCACGGCGACTTTTTCGTCTATGAGAAGCCGCGGACTTCCCACCCGGACATCCATGCCGTCAAGGAGGGCCTTCGCCCCTCTCTCCGGAATGAGCTCAAGCTTGCTCGCGGGAAGCGGCGCGAGTCCTCTCTTCTT
>CAYHPP010000046.1:0-5815 GCA_964358745.1 uncultured Candidatus Saccharibacteria bacterium
CGGTGGTAGATTTTAAGGTGAAAGTGGAGGAGTCGCCGCTTTTGGTTTCGGTGAGGGCGACATCAACAGAGCAGGAACCGATGCAAGCGCCGGAGGAGCAACCTTTGGGACAAGCGACATACTCGTAGCGGCGGTAGCCGCCACCGCAGTAGTTTTCGTAGAGCCAAGTGGAAGTGTAGCAAGAATCGTTGTAGGTTCTGCCGCCGGAGGAAACCGAACCGTAGGTGAAGTGGTTCCTGCCATAGTCGCTGTCGCTGCAACCGCTTGAAACCTGGGCGAGTTGAAAGCCAACGGGAATACCCGCGTCTTGAAGCGTTGCCAACGCGGCAAACATCACAAAAACCGCCAAGACGGCCGCCCTCGCAAAATCAAATGGGTCTTTGAGCATAGTGCGGATGACATTCAAGATGTGACCATTGTACGCCCGTTCCCACCATGTGAACAGCAACGCGTATCCACACCCAGCCCATGGCCGGACATTGTCAGTGTCGGGTTCGCAGACAAAAAGCGCCGCCCGTGGGCAGCGCTTGCGTGTTCCTCCCGATTCCCCTTAGGGCTCGGAGGGGTCCGTGAAAAAGTCAAATATCCCGCCAAGCGAATACGGATTATAGCCGACATCCGTGGTCACGAGAACGACATTGACGGGAATGACTTGAGCGCCAATGCGCTCAAAAAAGGTCTTCCGAAGCTTTTTGCCGTGTTTCCGGTCGGGAGCATTGACATTGCTGACCGGAACATGAAAGTCTACCCACACGGGTTCGTTGTAGGTCTTGCAATGAATGGCGTTCACCCATCGCGGACGGTCGCACGTGGACTCGCCGAGCAAGTGAGTCCCATGGAGCTTAAGAAACACCCACGGACTCCCCAAGTGGGTCGCTGTGAAGAGGAATCCATCCCTGACTTCATCAAAAGTCTGGGGAAACCGTTTAGACACAACCTCTTCCTCCTGCGTGTCGTGAGTGAAAAGGGACGGAAGAAAGAACCACGTCCCCGGTCTGATGGTAGCGAATCCGGCTAGAGTTTTCATATGGCATCTTCACAGAGAATACCACAAGCCCGAGAAACGTCCAGCCTCCTCGCCTAACCGATTGGAGGTAATGACAGATTGCTGCGCTACTCAATTCTGTACCTCTACCCTGCAGCTCAAATCCGTGGCTAAATAAAAGCACTTCGTCTTATATAAGCTCCTCGGCTCGGAAATGGAAGCCCAAGGCAGCTTCCACTTCTCTCGCTCTACGTCGCTTATAAGCACCTATTCGCCTTTTTAGCAAAGTCACCACGGCCGTGGTGACTTTGCTAAATTGAGACCCTGAAATCTCTAATCAACTTATGGCGAGGCACAAAAGGGCTTGTGTGATATTGCAGTCTGAAAGGTAGACACATGGGGTTTAGCAAAAAAAGAGGAAGCCCGCGGTTCGTTTGGGTACGTCTATGACGAACGCGCGGGCTTGTCCGAACAAATTTTGGAGGACAAAATTTGCGCGGGCTTGCTCCCGAATCCGCCGAAGGCGGACGTGGGGCTTGGAGGCGGGAGGAGCTCATGGTGTGCTTTCAGTCGCTTGATTCACGAGCGCACTCAAGTGCGCGGTCAAGCTCCCTAAGGTCCAGGCCGACCCCTCGGGCGATCGCTCGGGGAGTGGAGGAATGCCCCGGTCAAGTATATCCTGTACTTTCTCCCTGATTTGACCGAGGAGGAACGGGTCTATCGAAGTGTCCGCATTTGCCCCAGTAAGCGAGGCGACAATGGAGAAAGGGATGCAAGCTACATCACTGATGATTGCAGCGATTCTCCCGCGAGGAACCTTCTGACATGGCGCCTTTTGCGCCGGCGGCGGATGCA
Source organism: uncultured Candidatus Saccharibacteria bacterium (assembly GCA_964358745.1). GTDB lineage: Bacteria > Patescibacteriota > Minisyncoccia > Phycocordibacterales > UBA10002 > UBA10002. Next base: position 1,841 of record CAYHPP010000046.1, read on the forward strand.
CGGTGCCGTTTGGTACTTCTGCCATAATACTCACCTCCTTTCATGAGGTTGGGGTTGTTTGGATGGACTTGCGTCCATCGTTTGCCTCTCTGTAAGACAACAAAGAGCCTATTGAAAATGAGTATAGCAGATAAATTCAAATACCCGCAAAGCCATCCAAGCGCACATTCTAAAGAGTGTTGAAACAAGTCTACATTCCTCGCGTGCGGCCTTGAACCGGCGTCGCTGCCTACAAGAATTCGGCAAACCCTCCGGACGAGGAAATTCTCCTTCGGTAGTAGTGATTGATGAGAAAGGCGGCGATGATGAGCATGAGGTAGATACGCACTTCATGCGCCGTCACGCGAGCGTTCACCGCAGCAGCGAGAAGCACCTGCTCGGGAGACGGCTCGGGAGAAGAAGTTGCGAAGGCGGCCTTGCGAAGAGGCGGAAACTGCACGGTCCACGCGACGGCTGGGACTTCTGGAACTTCCGGTTCCGGCGCGGCAGCTACGGCTGCGGTCGTAACTGTGCTGGTGGCAACTGTCGCGAATGGCGCGCCGCCGGAGCCGCCCGACGCGGCCGTCTCCGCTTCCGCTTCAATTGCCGGCTCGGCATCCGCTCCGCCGTCTCCGTCGCCCCCCAGAAACCCCGCCTCTTCGGGCGGCCGGAAGAGAATCGTAACCGAGGTTGACGCACTGTTGGAGTCCACATAGTGTCCCCAGAAAGGATCCAATGATTCATACCGCCCAACCGTGTGAAGCGACGCATAGTTGGTGTAAACGCCGGGAGGCGTGCTTGTACCGAAAATCGTCTGGTAGGTAACGGTAATTTCTTCGTTTGGCTCAATGGTGCCAAGCTCCCACTGCTGTTCGCTTATCACTTCCCCTTGTTCATTCTTGAGCGTATCAGTAAGAACGGAATGGTAGGCCGGTCCGCCGCGATTATCAAGTACTATTTTATAGCCGCCGGTTTCTCCCTGATACAGAGAGGTTGACCCAACGACGCTTTTTGTAACGGTAAGCACCGGGTCGGAGGTGTAGGCTGCTGTGGCTCGCCGCCTATCCGGGCGCGGGTTTAAAACCATGAGCGAGATGATGTCGCTGTTGTCTTGCAGATTGCTCTCACTTTCGCGGCTCGCAACGCGCACGGTTGTAACTGCCTCATGCATCCCGTAAGACGGAAAGCTCCCGGAAGGCCCGATGTTCCCCGTATACACGGCCTCGATTGAGGCACCAGCGGGAATCGTCCCCAAATCCCACACATCATCCCCTGCCTCCTCCCTGCCGTTAAAAGTGAGAAACGGCCTGTTTGAGCGCACCCGAAGCGTAACATTACTCGCGTCCGCATCTCCTCTGTTCGCGATGGTGAAGCGATAGGCGGGATGGTTATCGGGACGGGCTCCGCCGGACTCATTAATTGACGCTCCGACCCAGAGGTCCGGCTGGCCGAAGGAGACGTTGCCGCTCCAGTCTCCAAAAATGTTTACGATGGCGAGCACCCAGTTTCGCCCGACAATGTTCGTGTTCGCGACGTTCACGATGTTTGTGGAGGCGTACGCGTTGCCACTCTCAATCGCGGCGCTCCCGCCGTTTCGGTTCGCGCGGTTCCCGCCCGTGAGCGCAAAGACCCGCACGAAGTTTTTGATGGATGCTTTGTTTTTTGTATTGACGGAAAATGATGACGATGTGCCGGGCGTCGTGCTTGCCTCATTGCTCAAAAGAGACGGGGTCGTAGACGCCTGCTCCCCCTCCCCATCCGTTCCATAGACTGAAACGCCGTCGGGTGTTTCTGTCCAGCCGATATTGTCGGGCGCATTGAACACATCCCCGCTCCAGTTCCCATAGACCTTAAAAAGCACGACGAACGAATCCTGATTGAAAAAGCTGGAATTTACCTGATTGAAAACCGTCGTCTGCGAGAGCGCATTACCCGTCCGAATAATGCCGTCCTGATTGCTACTTGCTTCATTCCCTCCTGAATCCGCTACCGTGCCTGCATCGCTGTCAACTGACGCTTCGTTTTCATGGTCCACCGAAACCGTGCGTCCTCCGCCCGAGCCGTCTCCCGTCGGGGTCGTCGCTCCAGGCCGCGCAAAAAATCGGTTCACAAAAAACTCCCGGTTCGGAAAGATAAGGTCGCCGCCCCAGTCTCCGAAGTTGTTAAAGGCAAGGAGCATGTAGTTGGAATTCACGATGTTCGTGTTTGCGATGTTCACGACGTTTGCGGCCGCCGCGGCGTCTCCCGTCCTTATGGACGCGTCGCCTCCGTTGTCGCTTGCCCCGTTCCCGCCGCTTGTCCCGCGCACGACGACGCCGTTCGTAATCTCCGCGTCATTTTCCGCGGAAAGAGTCGTGCGAAGTGGCGTGGAGGTGCCGTTGCAGAAGGTGCCGCAGGAGAGAAGGTCGCCCGTATCCCCCGCCGACATGCCTCTGACATCAAGACTTCCGAGATTCCCCCAGAAATTGTTCAAGAGAAAGAAAAAACCGCTTGAATTAAGGATGTTCGTGTTCACGACATTGAGCACATTCGCGCTGGCGGCGGCTGTGCCGGTTGTGATGGAGGCATCGCCTCCGTTTCCGCTTGCCCCATTATCGCCCGTGCTTGCGCCCGTCGCGGATTCGTTCGTCGTGGAGGCGCTGTTTTCCGTCGTGCCCTCAATCGTGAAAGGTGTTGTAGTGGCTTCGGGATTTTCCAAAGTGAGCGGGGTGCTGGTGGCTTCGCTGCCGTCTGAAGTGGGCGAGGTGCTGGAAGCCGTACCGTCTTCCACGATAGGCGGAGTGCTCGTCGCCTCGGTAATGCCGCCAGGAGCGGTTTCAATAACGGTGAGGTTTTCGTTATTCGTAATGGTCGTTTCCGCCACCGCATCCCCCGTGGTAATGACCGCGGGCGGCGGCTCGGAGGCCTCTGCCGCTGTTGTTTCGGAGGAGCCGGAAGATTCGGACGAAGCGGCCTCTGGCGTAGCCGATGATGATTCGGGCGCGGCGGCTGGCTGACTTTCCTCAACAACGGAAGGCGTTTCAGGAACGGCCTCGCCCTCGGCAAAGACCGTGGAAGGAAGCCACGCCGCGCCAAAGGAGGCGATGAGTATGAGTGCGGCCAGACCTTTTTTCGCGTGCAATATCATATCTTATTCGTATCTATTCGTATCATTAGTATCATTCGTATACTTGTCCCGTAGTGCCTGCCCCGTAGGGAACTTGTTCTCCTCCGGGGAGCTCTGCTCTACTACTGGGATTGGTATGTTCTAATCAAAAAAGGAAAACAGGCGGCTGAACAATCTCTTGAAAAAACCGCGAAGTCTCTCTTGATTGCGTCCCGCGAGTTCCGACATATTCGTTTTCGTCGTCGTTCCAATCTCCTCATCTTCATCATCCTCAAAAACATCCCCAATGTTCGTTTGCTCAATATCGTCTCTTTCTTCTATGTCCACTTCTGCCTCCACTTCTTCCGTGCCTCCACTGCTTGTGGCACTCACCTCCACGCGAACCTCCGTTTGCACTCTTACCTTCCCGCTTGAAGTCGCGATATGCCGTTCAATCACCGCCGGCTCCCCTTCGGTTTCCACTTCAATCCGAATGTCTTCAAAGTCATCATCATGCACCGAAGTCTGAATCGTGGCGCTCGCGCGAGCTTCGCCAGTGGTAACGGTCCCTCCGGAATTGCCGTCTTTTCCACTCGCGCTATTTCCACCCGTTCCAGCCGACACCGAAATGTCGTTCTCTATCGTAACGCCCTCGGTGGCTTCGCTTTCAAAATCATCGGCCTCCCCTCCCCAAAAATCCCGCCACGAAAACGCCGCTACGCTAAGCGGTAAAGCAAGCATACACATTCCCATCACCATATTCGTAACAACTCCCCCTCTTTTCATACTCCATACTTCATAACTCATAATTCATCTCTCTTCCTCCCCCCTCATACTCCATACTTCATACTTCATCTCTTCCGCCCTCGCCACCGGCCCCCTATCACAAGTAGAGGACCGGTTCGCGAAGG
>CAYHPP010000047.1:0-5500 GCA_964358745.1 uncultured Candidatus Saccharibacteria bacterium
CGTAAGAAGTGCCCACGCTTCTGACCTAGAGCCTAAAGCCTAGTGCCTTCTTCATTACTATCGTGCCCCCCCAACAGTCCCCAAAACAACATGCCATACCGACGCCTACTGCCGTGCTCATGCTCGCGACCGCGCTCCTTTTTGACGGCTTACAGTTCGGAACAGACCTCATGCACGCTCTCCCCGTCGTTGGCACGATAGCGCAATCCATCGCTGACATACTCATAAGCGTTTTTGCATGGCTTACCTTTTATCTGTGGTTCAAGATTCATGGAGTGTCTTTCATGAATGCCAAGCGATTTGCGCTGATGAACGGCGGGGCGCTACTTGAAATGATTCCTATACTCAATAGCTTGCCGGCGTGGACGCTTACGGTACTCCTGCTTGTCGGAACTACTCGTGCTGAAGAACTCATCGCGAAAATCCCAGGCGGGAGCAAAATTGCGGCTGTCGCTCACAGAGCAGGAGGTGGACTGCGACGCAGGTCAACTGTTTCAACATTGAAATCTACTTCGGAGGCGCAGGGGAAATAGGCATATGGTTTTTCCCTTCTCGGCGTCGAGCAAATCGGCAGGGCGTACAAAAGCGGGAAGCTAAAGACGAAGCAGTAGAGAAGCGCGATAACTCTGTATTGAGAGTACGAATATAGTGCAATTGACCAGAGCAGAAGAGTACACTAGAATGTACATCATGAATAAAGTACTATCTATCTCAAATCTCCGAAAGAATATTTTCAGTCTTACCGATGCGGCGCGCGATGGGACGTATGTCACCATTACGGAGCATGGCGCGGCAAAGGCGGTGCTTATGTCCGCGGACGAATTTGAATCGTGGAAAGAGACACTTGCCGTACTGCGAGAATTTCCAGACATTGCCACAGACCTCGCCAAAGCGAGACGCTCGGTGCAAAGCGGCGTTTACCGAAATTATAAAGTCATTGCCCCTCATGGCGTATCTCGTTCGACTCGCACCTCGCGCGGAAAGAGAAGTCGCTAAACTACCGCTCAAGATCCGCGCCCGCGTAGAGGAGTCCATGACCGCTCTTGGAAGGAATCCACTCCTTGGTAAACCTCTCAAGGGGGTTCTTGCCGGCTCATATTCAGTCTATGTGTGGCCATACCGAATCGTCTACGCGCCATTCCACGAAGAAAAAACTGTTATTATTCTACGGGTCCGACATAGAAAAGACGTGTACCGATGAGGCTCGGCGCCTGAGTTGCTGTGCACACTCTAAAGCGACGTCCTTATGTATAATACTCATATGCAACGAATGCTTGGCGCATGCGCGTTTCTCGCGCTCTTTATGGCGGCGGCTCCTTTTCTCCTCTCCGCTCAAACCGGAGGAATCGGGACCGAGCTTACCGTGAGCGTGTACCCCGAGCATCCGCGGCCGGGAGAGGCGATGACGGTTACCGTGGAAAGCTACAACATAGACCTCAACCGCGCGGACATCCGCTGGTTCGTCAACAACAAACTGGTCAAGGCCGGAATAGGCGAGAAACGGCTTGAGACGGTCGCTTCTGGCGCAGGAGGACTCACGGATATTCGCGTCGTTGTGCTTGGAGAAAACGGGGCGACCTATTCCGCGGGTATTTCTTTCCGCCCCGCTGAAGTAAGCCTCCTGTGGCAAGCGGAAAGCTACACCCCGCCGTTCTACAAAGGCAAAGCGCTCATGCCCTATCAAGGAACCGTGCTCGTCGCGGCCGTTCCGTTCTTTACGCGAGGCGGTTTGCTCATGTCTCCGGAGTCGCTCATCTACACTTGGATGGAGGGAGATGAGGTTATCGGAGATTCGTCGGGAAAAGGGAAAAATCTCTTTGTGTTCCGGGGAAGCGTTCCCATCCGGCCAAAAACCATTTCAGTTGCCGTGGAAAGTCCCGACCGCCGCATGATAGCGAGCGCATCCGTTGACATCGTCCCCGTCGCGCCGCGCCTTCTTTTTTACGAAGACCATCCGCTCTACGGCCTCATGCTCGGGAAAGCGCTCGTGGGAAACTTTCTCCTCAAGAGCGACGAGGCGCGCATCGGCGCTCTTCCGTATTACTTTGAGGCGAAAGAGAGGTCGGGTTTTGACATTGCGTATGACTGGCAGGTCAACTATGAGCCAATCCTCCTGGAGAGGGGGAACGCGCTCACGCTTCGCCGCGCGGTAAAGGAGGCCGGCCGTTCCTATCTTTTTCTTGAGGCGCGGAATGCCGACGAGAGCAAAACATTCCAGGCCGCGGAAGAGCGGCTCATGATTGAGTTTGCGGAGAAGACCTTATGAGATAGCAACATGCGAATATCCGAATGGGTACGAATCAACGAATAGTTGCGAATATGACACTTTTTATGCGAGCGGTTTTTATAGGTTTATTCATTGTAATAGCGCTGTTTGTCGTGGGACAGGGGCCTTTCATCGCGCACGCCTCGCCCCAGAGTATTAACTATGTGCCGCTCGCGCCGATTGATGTTCCCGGCTCCGAGTTGACCTCGCCGGGGTTCAACGAAGCAAACTCCAAGTGCCAGGCCCCGACCTGTTTCCCGCGTTACCTTCGCACCATCTACAATGTCGGCATTGCGCTTGCCGGACTTTTCGCAGTCGTCTCTATCGTCCGCGGCGGGTTTGAACTTATGTTCACCGATTCCATTCTCGGGCGAAGCGAGGGCAAGGGCATCATTTTGCGCGCGCTCGGAGGGCTCCTCATCGTCTATTCTTCGTACATCTTGATGAACGCCATCAACCCCGGGCTTGCACGCGACCTTGACCTCGCGCTCCAGTTCCCGCGGGTGCTGAAAACGCCGGAAGTTGCCCCTCTTACGGTCGTCACCGCCGCGGACGTAGAGGCACAGCTTAACGATCAGATCAATGCTGGTATTGCAGAGAGAAAATCCTTGCGGGATCAAGCCGCAGAAAAGCAAAGGCTCGCTGATGCAGCGACTGACCCCGAAACTAAGGATAGACTTCAAAACGAGGCGAATGATTTGAGGAGGCGCGCGGATTTGGCGGGGCAGGTTGACGCGGTGTCAGAGATGATTAAGAAAAATAAAATGGACGTACTCGGTGTTCTTTGGGACCCGTTATATGACGCGAAATATGTAATTGACTACGGTTTTGGCGACCCTCTTCCACTTGGGGCGGCAAGCCCGGAACAGAGAAGAGCGGAGGCAAACCGGTTACTTGCCGAGATGTTAAAACAGCAAGCAGAAATTGACAAACTCATTTTAAGCCCTACGGAAAGGGAGAGATTGCAGGCGGAACTTGACGCAGAGAGAGTCTTCCTCAATAATCAAATTCGCTATTTTAGACATGGATGCGACAGAGCGACGGGATTACTTACAAGGACATTCTCAACGGGAGGCCAGGGGCGTCCAGTAACAGAGACGGTTTCGTGCCCTCAGTAATTTCATGTCCCGAAGAACAAAAACAATCATTGGCGTTGTTGCGGCGCTGCTCCTCGTTGCGCTGGGGGTGTTTCCGCGACATTGATGCGTAGAGAATTCGTGATATCATAAGAATATGGAAACTATGCATGATTATATTCAAGTGGACCCGGCCATCGGCCATGGACAACCCCACTTTACCGGCACGAGGATTCTGGTACATACCGTCCTTGAGCTTCTTGAGGCTGGAGTGCCCATCGAAGAAATTACGGGAGCGGAGTATTATCCCGCGCTCACCAAAAAGCATATAGCGGCCGCACTTCACTATGCAAGTGAACTTCTAAAAACTCGCTCCTATGTCCCTCAAACTGCTCTGCGATGAAAACCTGCCGGGCGCGGTCGTCACTTTTCTTTCTGAACAAGGACACAAAGTGAAACGGCCCCTTGCGGGGGCGAGTGACTCAACAGTGGCCGCTCTTGCCAAAAAAGAAAAGCGGGTGCTTGTTTCGCTCGATTCCGACTTTGCAAATATTTTGAACTATCCTCCCACTGATTTCTCCGGCATTGTTCGTTTAAACGTGCACCCTCCGACCGTTTCTCTTATCTTAAGAGCGCTCACATTGGTAATCCGCAGTTTCAAAAAACAGGAGGCATTCAAAGGTAAGCTTATTATTGCGGAACCGGCCGGTTTTCGCGTTTGGGGCAAGAAAAAATAGCGTATCAGTCATGTCCAGACGAACAAAAACAATCATTGGCGTTGTTGCGGCGCTGCTCCTCATCGCACTTGGGGTGTTTCTCTATTTCTGGTGGAACCGAGGCGCACTTATTCCGCCCGACTTGACCGGCACTTTTCCCCCGCCGACCGACGAAATTACTCCCGGGGAGAAGCCGCCTGTCGTGCTTCCCGAAGAAGCGCGGGGGCCCTTTGAGCCGATTTTACGCCAACTCACCAAGGTGCCGATAGCCGGAGCCGTGCTCGGCGCGCGAAGCGGCGAGCAAATTGTCCGCTACCAAGAGCGCGCCACCGGCAATGCGTACGAAATTGAGGCCGATGGGGAAGGGGAGAAGCGGCTCACCAACACCACTATCCCGAAAGTGTACGAAGCGCTTTGGAGCAAGACCGGGACCGCGCTCATCGCGCGCTACGCGCGAGACGGAAGCGAAACCATTGAATCTTTCTCGGCGCGAATAGTTCAGGGAACGGCGGGGAAGGAAGGGGAACTCCAAGGCGTCTTTTTGCCGCGAGACATCATGGACGCCTCCGTGTCTCCCGATGGAGCGGCGCTGTTCTATCTGCAGGAAAAGAATGGCGGAGCCATAGGCATACGAAGCGACTTTGAGGGAGACGGCAAAACACAGCTCTGGACCTCGCCGGTTTCGGAGTGGCTCGCCGCGTGGCCATCGGCGAATAAAATCACGCTCCTTTCCAAACCCTCCTTTCTCGCCTCCGGCATGCTCATTTCGCTTGACCCCGGCAGCGGCGCGACAGCGCTTCTCCTCCGCAACATCCCGGGCCTCACCGCGCTCTTAAATCCCGTCACGCCGGACATACTCTACTCGGTGAGCGCTGAAACGAACATTTCGCTCGCGCTTGTAAACAGCGCGACCGGCAAAAGAAGCGATGCCCGCTTCACGACCTTCCCCGAAAAATGCGCGTGGAGCAAGAACGGGGAGCGCCTCTATTGCGGCGTTCCGAAGGTCATCCCAACCGGAAGCTACCCCGATGTGTGGTATCAGGGAGTCGTTTCGTTTGAAGACGAGGCGTGGAGTTTAACGACCGCAACGGGCGCGACGGAGCGCATACTTGACATAAGCGGGAAGCGCGGCATCCCGATTGACTTGACGCGGCCGGAAGTAAGCGCCGACGAAAAATTCCTCATCTTCACCGACAAGGAAAGCGGCACGCTGTGGAGTCTGCAAATGAAGGAGTAGGAGAAATAGGCGCTAGGCTTTAGGCACTAGGCACTAGGCACTAGGAAGAAATCTTGGAGCGGAAGTCTCCTAGGGCCTAGGGCCTTCTTTCCCTAGAGCCTAGATTATCTCAACCTAGAGCCCAACGCCTAGGTGCCTAGAGCCTTATCTTCAACGTATTTAATGACCACACGGCGGCGTTCGCCTTCTCCCACCGATTCGGTGG
>CAYHPP010000048.1:0-5462 GCA_964358745.1 uncultured Candidatus Saccharibacteria bacterium
GCCCGTTTTGTCTTCACTTTAAGATTTGGAATCTGTTTAGAAATTAGAAATTAGGGTTTAGAAATTCTTCGGTGGATTTGCCTCCACCGAAGTCTTCATGTAATACTCAATGGCAATGCCTGCAAAACTACTTATTGTGGAATCTCCCGCGAAGGCGAAAACCATCGGAAAGTATCTCGGGAAAGAATTCGTGGTGAAAGCGTCAATCGGCCATGTGCGGGACCTTCCCAAGTCAAGCAAGAACGCCGTGGATATTGCCGGCGGGTTTGTGCCGCATTACGAAATCGCCAAGGGCAAAGAGAAGGTGGTGGCGGAAATAACAAGCGCGGCGAAAAACGCCGAGGAGATTCTGCTCGCAACCGACCCCGACCGCGAGGGAGAAGCCATTGCGTGGCACCTGGCCCAACTTTTGGAACAAAAGTTGGGAAACTCTAAATCCGAAACTCTAAGCTCTAAAAAAATTCAAAATCCTAAATTCAAAATCCTAAATCCAGCGATTAAGCGAATTACGTACCATGAGATAACGAAGGAGGCGGTGGAGGAGGCGCTCCGGCACCCGCGAGACATAGACGAGAATCTGCGCCGCGCGCAGGAGGCGCGGCGGGTGCTTGACCGGTTGGTGGGCTATGACCTCTCCGGCATCATCTGGAAAAAAGTGCGTTATGGGCTTTCCGCGGGACGGGTGCAGTCTCCCGCGTTACGCATTCTTGCAGAGCGGGAGCGCGAAATAACTGCCTTCAAGCCGGAAACCTTTTGGGTTATTACGGCGGAGACCGAAACCAGAAAGGGCGAAAAGCTCACGCTCATCTGCAGCGAGGAGCCGCGGGACAAGAGTGTTGTGGAGCGCATCGTTTCTGCAGGTAGCGCGGGTGAATGGGAAGTGACGAATGTAGCAGAAACGAGCGTCAAGCGAACGCCGAGGGCGCCCTTTATCACCTCCACCCTGCAGCAGACGGCATCCACCCGCCTCGGCTTTTCCCCCGGACGCACCATGAAAATCGCGCAACGCCTTTATGAGGCCGGCCTCATCACCTACATGCGCACCGACTCCACCAATCTCGCCGACTCGGCAAAAAAGCAAATTGCGCAGGTTATCGCGGCGAAGTTCGGAAAGGAATTCGTCTCGCTCCGCTCATACGCGAGAAAAGTTAAGAACGCACAGGAGGCGCACGAGGCCGTCCGACCGACGAATCTCTTGAAGGAACAGGCCGGCTTTAATCCGGAGCAGAAGGCGCTCTATGACCTCATTTGGAAGCGCACCGTTGCGAGCCAGATGCCGGACGCGGAAATGCTCCGCACCAAGGTGAGCGCGAACATCAAGGTCAGCGCGATTCCAGACTTTGCCGCAAATGGCGTCCGACTCACCTTCCCCGGTTGGCTCCTCGCCGACCCCGCCGCGCGCGGGGAGGATGTGGAGCTTCCAAAGGTAGCGAAGGGCGACCCCTTGAAACTGCTTCGCCTCGCGACTGAGGAAAAGGAAACGCAGCCGCCGCCGCGCTACAGCGAGGCCGGCCTCATCAAAGAGCTTGAGAAGCGGGGCATCGGCCGACCGTCCACCTACGCCTCAATCGTGGAAACTCTCCTTGACCGCGAGTATGTCACGCGGGAAAATCGCTCGCTCAAGCCCACCGACACAGGGCTTGTCGTCAGCGGATTTTTGGAGACGCACTTTCCTTCCTACATTAGCGACACTTTCACGGCGGAAATGGAGGACAAGCTTGACGAGATTGCGGCGGGAAAACGCGAGTACGAAAAAACGCTTAAAGATTTTTACACCCCCTTCCACAAGGAAGTGAAGTCAAAGGAGAAGTTGGACAAGGCGACGACGCTCGGAGACGCGCCAAAGGAGTTTAAGTGCCCCGTCTGCGGAGATGGTATGGTTTGGAAGCTCGGCCGCGGCGGTAAGTTCCTTTCCTGCGAACGTTTCCCCGATTGCGCGGGAGCGTTAACCGCCGAGGGCGTTCTGATTAAGCCGAACGAACCTATTGGCAAGTACCCGGAAACGGGAGAGGATATTTACCTCTTGAACGGCCGGTTCGGTTTTTATGTGCAGGTGGGCAAACCTGAAAAAGGCGCGAAGAAAAGGAATGGTTCCTCATCAGCCGCAAAGCCTCGGCGGGCAAGCGTGCCGCGAACATTTGATGTATCAAAGCTCACCATTGAAGATGCTCTAAAGTTTCTTTCTCTTCCCCGCGTGCTTGGCACGCACCCGCAAACCGGAAAGGAAGTGGCGGCGAATATCGGACGATTCGGCCCATACATCGTCCACGACGGGGACTTCCGCTCCGTAAAGGTTCCCGACGACGTCTACGCCATCGCGCTCCCGCGCGCGCTTGAACTTCTCGCGCAAGAAAAAAAGCCTCGCGGCTTCAGAAAGAAAGAAACAGCTCCTTAGCTTTTTAGCTGATTAGCTTACTAGGCAAGGATTTGTCTTCCTAGCAACAGAGAGGTTTGCGATTTTTTCTGTAAGTCCTAATATAGGTAGGACTTACGCACTTTCCGTATTTTGACTCATTCCCATGAAGCTTATCCCCGGCCACGATCGGGGAATGGGAATCCAGGCCTGCAAAATAAGCCATATCCTGGTTCCCCGCTTTCGCGGGGATGACCGAAAGTGCCAAAGTGCGTAAGCCCTAATAGGAATTCCATGGAGCTACACGAGATTACCGATGCACTGAGAAATCCCTCAATCAAGGACCTTGCGCTCGTCGGCAAGGCGTACCGATTCGCGGCGGAGGCGCATAAAAATCATAAGCGCTTTTCGGGCGAACCGTACTTCGCGCACCTCTCTGAAACCGCGAAGCTCATCGCCGAGCTCGGAGCCGGCGCCGTTGCCGTGGCTGCCGGATTTCTCCATGACGCGATTGAAGATGTGCATGTGAGTCCCGAAACCATTAAAAACGAATTCGGCGAGGAAGTGCTCATGCTCGTTGAGGGCGTGACGAAGCTCGGCCGCCTTCACTACCGCGGCGTTGACCGCTATTCGGAGAGCATGCGCCGCCTTTTCATCGCAAGCTCAAAGGACATCCGCGTCCTCATCATCAAGCTTTCTGACCGCCTGCACAATATGCGGACCCTTGCATATGTGCCGAAAGAAAAACAGCTCCGCATCGCGAAGGAAACGCTTGAAATCTACGCGCCAATCGCCCATCGCCTCGGTATCCGTAAAATCAACCGAGAACTTGAGGAACTTTCTTTCCCCTTCGTTTACCCGGAGGAATACGCACGCGTGCAAAAGCTCGTAAGCGAGCGAAAAACTGATCTGCTGAAAAAGCTCAATAAGTTCCACAAGTCCGTCTTGAAAGGCCTCGCGCGTCAGAATGCGCCTGTTTTGCGGGCCGAAGAACGCCTGAAAGGTCTGTACAGTCTCTTTACAAAGCTTCGGAACCGGGACTGGGATATTGAAAAAATCTACGACATTCTCGCGCTCCGCATCGTGGTGCGCTCCGTTGAGGACTGCTACCGCGCGCTCGGCGCCATTCACTCAATCTGGCGTCCGCTTCCCGGGCGCATCAAAGACTACATCGCCTTCCCCAAGCCGAACGGCTATCGCTCTTTCCACACGACGGTTTTCACCGGCGATGGCGGCGTCGTTGAAATTCAAATCAGAACCGAAGAGATGCACCGTGAGTCCGAGTACGGAGCCGCGCTTCATGCTGATTATAAAGAGCAGGAACGACACGCGAAAACGGGATGGAAGGAGAGTCTGTTCAAAGCGCTTCTTTCGTGGCGGGGCAAAAACTCGCAAAAAGAAGCCGAGGAAAAAGGGAACGGGGTTCTTAATGAAGAAAAGGCCGAGAACGGAGTGCCATCGTGGGTACGCGAACTCGGCGGACTTGACCTCGGACTCGGAGAGCAGGAATTTTGGGAGCACCTGCGCGAGGATTTCTTCAAGAACCGCATTTTCATCTTTACACCGAAAGGCGACGTTGTTGACCTCCCCACCGATTCTTCGCCGATTGACTTCGCCTACGCGATTCACTCGGACATCGGCGACCACCTTGCGGGGGCAAAGGTGAATGGCAAACTCGTGCCGATTGACACGGCGCTCCGGAACGGCGACATCGTGGAGATTTTGACCAAGCCGAGCGCCCACCCTACCTTAAAATGGGTCGGTATCGCCAAAACGATCGTCGCAAAAAAGCACATCCGCGCGGCCCTGCAACGCCAAAAGCTTGCGTGATACGAATGTTACGAATTAACGCACGAATGCTTCTAATACGCGGATGGGGAAATTCGGAATTCGTGGATTTGTGGCATTCGCATGGTAATTCGTTGAATTCGGATCAAATACTGAAATTCTTAACGGAGTACAAATCATCGTTTTCATCTGCAGCCTTCTCCTTTGCCGTGCGGTCATCGGACGCGGAAACTGCCTCCGCCACCGCAAGAGGCGCGCCTTCCGCTACTTGAACCACCACCTGTTCCACTTTTTCTATGTGGCGCTCCAGCATCTCGTTTGGATTCTTCACCTGATTCGTCTCCAAGAGGCCGAGAAGCATCCGAAGGTCTTCGTTTGAAAAGAAGTCAATGAGTATTTTTCCACCAGCTTCCGAACGCTCAATCTTGACGCGCGTCCCAAGTTGTTCGCGCAATTTGTCCTCAAGCGCCATAAGCTCCGGGTCAACCGCGAAGTCCTTCTTGCGGGCACGTTCATAGGCAATGCGGCGTGCCATCCCTTCCGCCTCGCGTACCGTTACCTTTTTGTACATGATTTCCTTAAAAAGCGTTGACTGTTCCTGCGGGCGCGTAGAGAGCATGAGAAGGGGACGCGTATGCCCTTCGTTGATTTTTCCCGCGGCGAGAGCGGTGAGTATTTCTTCGGAAAGGTCTAGAATGCGCAAGGTATTCGTGACATACTCGCGGCTCTTCCCCACCTTTCGCCCGATGTCTGCGTGCTTGAAACCGAACTCCTGAACCAGTCGCTGAAAGGCGTGCGCACGGTCAACCGAGTTTAGGTCCTCGCGCTGGAGATTTTCAATGATGGCAAGCTCCAGTTTTTCGCGCTCGTTCTCCTCGCCGTGCCGAATAATGACCGGTACCTGCCCTATCCCCGCAAGACGCGTGGCCCGAAGGCGCCGTTCTCCCGAGATGAGTTCGTACTCCGTCGCGATGCCGCCATCTTCTTTCTGTATTTCCCTACGCGTCACGACAAGCGGCTGAAGCACGCCGTACATACGGATTGATTCGGCGAGTTCTGAAAGACGCGCTTCATCAAAGTCGCGCCGAGGCTGATACGGGTTCGGCTTTATCTTTTCCACCTCCACCCAAAAGATGGCATTGTTTACAAATTGCGGGGACATGATACCAATCTACGAATGAATACTAATGCAACGAAAAAATACGAATGATTCAGAGGGAAAGTGTTCGGTTCATTGTACCACAAGGGGAAGAATTGCAAGGGAGAAGCCAGTTCTAACTCTAAGTGCAACGCTTGCTAGAATAGCGTTGCCATGAAGCAC
>CAYHPP010000049.1:0-5447 GCA_964358745.1 uncultured Candidatus Saccharibacteria bacterium
CTCTCGCCCTGCGGTGAGCTTGTCGAATCCGCTGCGGTGCCGCTCTTAATCTTCACTTTTACTTCCCCCCATAATCACCCGGGCATGGTGGTGGAGCATCTGATTCTCCAGAAAAAGCATGGAGAATCAGATGCTCCGAGAGCTCCTCACTTCAAACGAGCCGATAATCAAGCGTCTTTCGCTCCACATCCGCGCCGACTACCTTAAAACGCACGCGGTCGCCAAGCGAGTATCGCTTTTTAGTGCGCTCTCCCACGACGGCGTAACTTCCTTCATCTAACACAAAGTAGTCGCCAGATAGGTCGCGGAGCTTTATCATGCCTTCGGAGCGCGTTTCTCTTTCTTCAACATAGATGCCCCATTCGGTTACCCCCGAAATGGTGCCGTTAAACTCCTCACCGATGCGCTTCTGCATGTATTCCACCTGCTTCAACTTGATGGATTCGCGTTCCGCTTCCGCCGCCGAGATTTCTTTTTGTGTCGCGTCTCCAGCCATTCGCTCCAGTTGAACAAGTTTTTGCGGATTAAACGGATGTTGTTCCAAAATGGAGAGAAGCGAGCGATGTACGAGAAGGTCTGGGTAGCGCCTGATTGGGGAAGTGAAGTGCGTGTAGTATTCAAAAGCAAGCCCGAAGTGGCCGATGTTTTTTGTTGAGTAGACCGCCTTTGCCATGCTTCTAATTGCGGCTGTCTTGATGAGTGATTCTGAAGCGTGTCCCTCCACGGCGGTAAAGAGCACCTGCAAGTCCTTTCCCGTCACGCGCCCATCCTTTTGCATGGGAAGCTCGTGCCCGAGCGCGCGCACGAAGACAGAGAGTTGCTCGAGCCGTTCGCGGTCAGGTAGGTCATGCGTGCGGTAGATAAATGAACGCTTACCGCCGGACGCCCTTGTCGCCTTCCAGAAGCACTCGGCAACCTCGCGATTCGCGAGAAGCATAAATTCCTCAATGAGCTTATGCGTATCCAAGCGTTTCTTTTTGAACACACGGAGAGGGCAGCCCTTCTCGTCAAGCTCAAACCCCACCTCGTCCCGCTCAAAATCAATCGCACCCTTTCTTGCCTTCTCGGCGCGGAGGTTTTTTGCAATAGCGTTGAGCGTTTTCAGCGCCTCTACAAGGTCGGACTTTGTAGAGCCGTCAATGAGGGCTTGGGCCGACTCGTAGGTAAGCCGTTTCTTGGAATGAATCACGCTTTTACCGAACCAGCGCGTGTAGACGCGGCCGTGCTCGTCCATCAGAAAGACGGCGGAAAAGGCAAGACGGTCAACATTCGGGTTTAGGGAACAAAGGTCGTTTGAAAGCGCGTGGGGGAGCATCGGAATCGTGCGGTCCACAAGATAAACGGAGGTGCCGCGCTTGCTCGCTTCGCGGTCAAGCGCGGCGCCTTCTCTCACATAATGCGACACATCGGCAATGTGGATGCCGATTTCATAGACGGCGCCGCCGACTTTTAACTTTTGACCATTAACTTTTGACAAAGGGAGCTTACGGAAAGACAGTGCATCATCGAAGTCTTTCGCGTTTGCGGGGTCAATCGTAAAGAGTGTGGCCGTGCGAAAGTCCCGCCGCTTTTCCATTTCTTTCTGTGGAATAGGCGAGCCGGTTTCGCTCTCGAGCCTCCGCGCCTCCTCGGCAATTTTTTGAGCCTCTGCCTCTACGTCCCGAGGGAACGAGCTTTCAAATCCGCGCTCAAGCACGATGGATTCCATCTCAACCTCATGCTCGCCTTTTTTGCCGATAACCTTGAGAATCGCACCCTGCGGTTCTCCGCCGATGTTCCACTCCTTGATTTCAGCAAGCGCTTTGTATCCTTTGTGGGCATCTCTCGGCGGCTTCGGAAGTACTATCGGCGCGTACATGCGAAAGTCATCCGGCACCAGAACCAAGCGCGTCCCGCGCTCTTCAATCGTTCCCACAAATTTCATCTTCGTCCGCTTGAGAACTCGCGCTACTCGTCCCGTTCTTCTCCCGCGAATTTTTCCCTTGAGAAGCTCCACCTCAACCTCATCGCGATTAAGCGCAGTCGCGAGGTTCGGCGTTTCAATCATAACGTCGTCCCTCTTTTTCGGGTCCTCTATGAACCCAACCGCTCGCGAGTTCACGCTCAAGATGCCGCGGATTCGCAGTGCCCGTTTTTCCGGTTTTTCCTGGAACCGCTTATTTTTCACGGAGGTACTATAGCACATTGTTTTCCAGTTGCGTGCGATGAACAGTTGGAGTAGGCTGTGTTTCGGTATGAATACATCACTGTGCAGATTATCATTGTCGTCCCCCATGTCGGTACGAGTGTTCGTTGAGAGGTTGCAAGGAAGATGTCACGGGCATCAGTTCAACGCCATCGGCTACACACTTCACGGTGCCGCATGTCGTCTTTTTCAGATTCCTTTTGTCCCTTCTCTGGACGATTTTACGCCAAGTTTTGTGTGGGAAATCGTCCTTACCCCGCTCCATTATCCTCGGCCATTGGAGGCGCTGCTCTCCACCATTCGCGTGGCGTTTCGAGGAACAGGCTTTGATGAACTGCTTGTGTACGTTGATGATGAGGGTAATCTCGTTGTCCGAAGAAGCGACGAATAATCAGTCTGCCAGTTAAATGAAACGGGTAGCAATGCTCCCGTTTCATTTTCTTTCTTTTGACTTTTTTGAGTTTATCAGTAGTATATGCAGAATGTTAAAGATTCGATTACAACGCGTGGCGAGGAAGCACATCCCGATTTTTCGGGTGGTGTTGACCGATTCTCGCAATTCCACAAAGAGCGGCAAGTTCCACGAAGTGCTTGGGACATACAATCTTATGACCGATGAAAAGCGGGTGGATGCCGAGCGCGTCAAATATTGGATATCAAAAGGGGCGCAGCCGTCGGGAACGGTACACAACTATCTCGTCGGCGAACGCATCATTCCGGGTAAGAAGATTAACGTGCTCCCGAGACGGCGGCCGATTAAAAAGGAGGAAAAGGGCGGGGGAGAGGCCTCCAAGGAAGCGGTACAGAAGGCGGAAAAGGCTGAAGGAACGCCAGCTCCCGAGGCGAAGGCAGAAGCAAAACAGCCAGCTGAACAGCCCGTTGCGAAGTCCGAATAGATGAGGTACTATGCAGGAGGTCGTCAGAAAGAGAGATTAGCAGTATTTTTAGGAAAAGTTGTATGGCACAAGAAAGCGATGTCGCGTTTCTCGAATACGTGGTCAAAGCCCTGGTTGACAATCCGAACGACGTCAAGGTCAATCGGACGGTTGATGAGATGGGGGTACTTTTGACGCTCTCGATCAGCGCCGCCGACATGGGCAAGGTCATTGGCCGCTCCGGCAATACCGCGAAAGCCATCAGAACGCTCCTGCGCGTGGTCGGCATGAAGAACAACGCGCGCGTCAACCTCAAAATTAACGAGCCGGAAGGAGGAACCCGACCGGAGCGTGCGACGAAGAGCGTTGACGAGGCAATGGAGGACCTCAAGATTTAAATAGGCGCTAGGCTTTAGGCACTAGGCACTAGGAAATTTAAATCTTTCGTAAGTTGGAAAAGAAAAGACAAAACCGCCCCTCAACTTTGCTCGGGGCGGTTTTGTGTTGCTTGACGGGGGGTTGACGAATTTAGAGATATATAATATATTGACGGCAGATTCTTTAAATCCAAAAAACTGAACCAAAGGGTTTCTGTGAAGACTAAAACACCGTCACGTCGGGAACTTACGCAGGTTATTGCCGTTCGGCATGGAGCATACAGCGACCAAACCGGGGACTTAAATGAACTCGGAAGGAACCAAGTCCACAAACTCGCAAATACGCTCCGAAGACGAATTAAAGAGAAAGAAGCTGTGGAAGTTTTCTCTTCGCCGGCACAACGCGCGCAAATCAGCGCGGCCATCATTGCCAGAGCATTTGAGGTTAACCATGTCGTTTGTGATGCTTTGAGCTCCGATGAGTACGAAGACGGGAGTGTCATGATGAACGCCCTTTTAGCCAAGCGCAAAGGAAGCACTGTCATCATTGCCGTCACTCACTACGAAGCCCCGTCAGGAATCATTCGCGCATTTGCTCAAAAGTATTTTGAGAAATCGGTACGTTGCGGGAAAACCGATAATGGCGACGGCTGCTCGATTTGTCTCAAGACCGGAACCATTTCCCTAAGCGTGCTCGCCCCCTGAATTTGTTCAGCGCTACGCGCGGCTTCCTAACCGGAGGCCGTTTTTCTTGCCTTTTTTCTTGCTTTTTCTCTTCCTACTTACTACTATCTACTCACTACTAACTATTCCCCTATGACCTTCCACCTCATCACCCTCTTTCCCCGCGCCTTCGATTCCTACCTCGGCGAGTCCATCTTGAAGCGCGCCATTGAGGACAAGAAAATAAAGGTGAAGTTTTACAACCCGCGCGACTTTACCACGGACAAACACAAGAGAATTGACCGCGCACCCTACGGCGGGGGACCAGGGATGGTCATACAGGCGGAGCCGGTTATCAAAGCGGTAGAAAAGGCTATTCTGTCATCCTCGCGAAAGCGGGGATCCAGACTGGATTCCCGCCTTCGCGGGAATGACAAGAGCGTGAAGATAATTTGGCTTTCGCCAAGCGGAAAGCAATTCACGAACGAGAGCGGGGCGAGATATGCAAAGCAGAAGAACCTCATCATCATCTGCGGGCGGTACGAAGGCATAGACGCGCGGGTAAAGCAGGCAGTTCGCGCGATGAAGGTCGGACTCGAAGAAGTTTCTGTAGGGCCGTTTGTGCTTACCGGCGGCGAGCTTCCCGCCATGCTCATGATTGATGTCATCTCACGGCAAATAGAAGGCGTGCTCGGCGATTTCAATTCGCGCGAGGAAGCCCGCATTGCAAGCCCCGATGTCTACACCCGCCCCGACGTGTTTACCTACAAAGGCAGAAAATTCCGCGTCCCGAAGGTGCTCCTCTCCGGCCACCACGCTCGTATCAACGCCTGGCGACTCACACACAAGAAGTAGGGCGCACACGGCGTATTGCGAGCATAGGGTAGGGAAGCGCTTTCTTTAGCGTAGCCATTCCATTTAGGGTAGGCACTCCACCTAAGGAGGTTCTTCACCGGGTTCTCCACACCCTCCTCTTTTCGTATATACCATTATTCTATAGAATAATGGAATATACGGAGCGAGTGTATATGCAAAGTCTGCGCAAATCCATGGCGGAAGATTGGAGAAAACTAGAGCGACTCAACAAGGCGGTGGCGAACCGGAGACGGCTAGCCATTTTGGCGTACCTCAAGAAGGAAGGGGAGGCGGCGGTGTGGGACATTGCTCAAACGCTCAAGCTCTCGGTTAAGGCAACGTCACAGCATCTTGGCGTTCTCCGTGCGTCCGATCTGGTACTTTGGGAGCAGAGAAGTCTTGAAGTCTTCTACCGTCTCGCGCCCCCTCCGCACCCAGTCATTGCAGCAGTCCTCAAGTCTCTCTAGATTTCTACTAGATGTGTCCGCGGTG
>CAYHPP010000050.1:0-5249 GCA_964358745.1 uncultured Candidatus Saccharibacteria bacterium
CTAAACTATTTCAGTATCGTTCTTGGATTGGAAAATACTGTCTCTGCTCTAACTCGGTAGTCATTAAACGAAATGATTATGTGGTTCTGGCACAATCTGCTTGGGATGGAAAAGCATGGCCTTGGCTGGCACCAAGCAGACATTGCTGATGAGCTCGCGGAATATGAGCGAGACGAAGGGTCTTTAGAGAGATGGAGCGAGCTTTCGGATATTGTTTATACCTATACGCGAGCGCGATGGTCGGGACACACTGACATGTCTTTCCCCTTGACTCGCAAGCACTTCCTCTTGGGCGCTCTGTACATGTTTCCGAAGTACACTTTGCGGTGGCTCTTTTTTGTTTTTGCAGGCAGAATACTGAAGTCGAAACGACTGATTCGAGAAGTTCGCAATCCACAAAGAATCTCAAAATTGGATGAGATAGCTGAAAAGTATGGCCTGGAAAAGGAGGCCTTTCACTGCGCCTGCAGGAAACTCTTGAAATCTTGGCCGCTTTTGAAATGAACTGCCACCTCTGCAAGACAGCGGAAGAGCGTGCAATACGATAGTCAGACGATCATTGTCCCTGGAGGTTTCGGATCGCCGAAGGTCTTTATAATCCGTCGGACGCTATCCACTCTTGCCGGAAAAAGAACCATAAAGGCGCTTGCGTCAGCATATTTCACTGGTACATCAATCTTTAGGCCAGCTACCTCCACCTGATACTCGGGCGTGTAGCCATACTGCATGACCATCTTCTCCAACCTTTCTTTCATCTCTATTTCATTCATCCCAAAATCATACCACAAAATCCCTTCCTCCTATGGGAAAAGAGGGTCCATGTGGTGTCGTTGTTGGTGCAGAAAAAGACGCTTCCAGTGGAAGCGTCTGTGCAAAGAGCTCTGCGCGATTGGGGGTTATGCGTTCCACGCGCCTTTGCGCACGGGACATGAAGAACTCTCGTCAATCTGCGGCTTTGCCTCTTTGACGATGTTGAGTGCGCGGCATGTCGGACACAAGTCTCCTTTCGTTTCAAGTCGGTGTCTGTCGCACTCCGGATACTGAAACAGGGGAGTGCGGCAGAGTGGACACCAGCGACATTCGGAGCGGACATCAAGCACGATGCCCGAGGTTCGAATGGTGCACTGTTTGCAGTAAAACGCGGTGTACTGCGCGCCGTCACCGGCGCGGCCTTCAATCGGGCGAAAGACAAACGCGCCGAGGTAGGATTCTCGCCCGCACTGCGGGCAAAGGTACCGCGCGACCGCATCGCCGCCGCCCTCAATGGTTTCTTTCAACTCCATTTTGATGTTGCAACGATTGCAAGACAAACTCATAACGCCTTCGCTTTAACAAGGTTCTGGAGGTTCATACGTGTATCTTCCCGGCAATTTCTGCCGGAATACGCCTCGTTCCCTGAGAAGTCGCTTTATCACTCTGGCTTCTTGCACTTCCTCTTGCCACCAGCCAAGCCGATTCTTTCTCAACCACGAGATGCGTGCCATTAACCTTCTCTTAACCTTGAGCAGTCGTTTGGTGGAATGGCGTTCGTAGCGCGTCCGTATATTCAGATATGCGACAGCTTGAATTGCCCAATGCATTGTTGTTTGCATCCTGTTCTTTTCCTTTCGTTTTCAAAGACCTAGATGCGGGTCGGTTTTTGCCACAGTAGCAAAAAATCCCGCCCTCATCACCCCGACGGTTTGTCGGGGCAATAAGGGCGGGATTCGTTTATCTGCGATAGTCAGCGGTCTTTATCCGCGACTATCCGCGCTTCTGAAACCGCGGTGCCACCTTAGTTTTGCCGAACGGTAACGGTAACTTGTAACAAGCAACCGGAACAGTAAAGCACTTTCACCCACTCTTACCTTCTTGTCCGCGACAGTCTGCGTTAAGTCTGCGTCTGTCTGCGGTCTCGAAGAGACAAGGGTTAGCTCGTGATTACGGGAGCTTCCGAACCTCCACTTACGCAGAGGTCAATCCTCCAAGTGTCCGATGGACACATGGGGCCTATACCCAGCCCTCCGATATGAATCCGTGTGCGCCTATCTGTGTGCGTCCACGCACTGGCAGGCTATTCGTTAAAGGTATCTACTATGAATCGGAGGATATAGACCGAGGATGTTGCTGTTTTCAATCTATTCCAGATGCTAGCACAACCCTCCAAGATTTGTCAATTTTTCTACTCAAAACTGCAGAAGACGAGATACATCGGTAACACCATCGTCTCGTTTTTGTGCAGCGTAGCGCTATACTACTTTCATCCTAGATAACCTTCTTCGTACGGCGAGAAACCCTTGTGAAGCAGAAGAGCCATTGTGCTCTTGGTTTTTCTAGTGTTCGCTGTGCTCGCGGTTATGGAAAAGAGCGGCGTTCCTTTTGGTCTTCAAATCGCGCAAGATGATTTTCGCGCGGCTTGCCATTTTCCTGTAAGATACATATGCGCTTGAACTCCTCAACCTCCACACTAAAGAGTCTTTATTGCATCAATTATCTTTGTCACGGATTCTTTAATCTCCTCAATGCCGGGGCGGGCGTTGTCCGCGAAAAGCTCCGACGAGGAGAGGGGTCTCCCGAAAGCGACGACCGCCGTGCGTTTTCGGGCGAGAAATCCGCGCATGCCGACCTTATAAACGCCGGTAATTCTCGTCGGCACGACGAGCGCGCCGGTTCTCCACGCGAGATACCCCACCCCGCCGTGGGCACGGGTGCCCACTTCATTCTCCGGCAATTGCTTCCCATCGGGAAACATGCACAGACTTTTTCCCGCCTCAAGCAATTTGATGTGCGTCTGAAGCGAAACCTCGTAGTCATGTCTCCCTGATCGCAACCGATGCGCCCCCCAGAGTTGAAACAGAAAGCCGCCATAAAAGTAGCGCCGCCAGCTGCTGTTGATATAAAATGTCCACTCCCGCGATGTATAGAACATCGGAAAAAGGGGCGAAAGGAACGGGAATGACGCGGGAAGCAGAATGGAGTCCAGTTCGCTCGAATGGCTCACGGCGAAAATCACTCCGCACTCCCGATGCGCCGCGGCAAAATCAAGATGCTCCCGCCCGCGAATGTCCAAATGAATGAAAAACCTGAGGAGCGGGCGCACCACGGGCCAAATCGCGTTCTGCAAAACGGCGGGACTCCGCAGGAAAAAGGCAGGCACTCCCCTCCCCGAGGCGCTCGCGCCTGAAGAGGAAATGACCTGTTTCGCAGCTTGTGCGTGTGTGGACATGTAGAGGGATGTAATGAGACGGAGGAACGATTCCGCTGCGCATACATTGTATCACTTCTAACGCAAAGGCGCTCCGCAAGCCGGCCATCGCGGCGCATTCGGGGAAGTGTCTAACCTACAAAGGTAAAAGCGTGAGTGCGGCAATGTCTTTGAAATCGCGGATATTCCTGGTCGCGAGGGGAGTGTTGGTGAAAAGCGCAGTTGCGGCAATCGTGGCATCAGCAAACTTGATTTTGGTTCGCGCCCGAAGGTCGGCTGCGCGCCTGACAAGCGGCCGATCCAGCGGAATGAAAATAAAATTCTCTTCAAGAAACTTTTCCATCATTCGCCGCTGTTCTACGCTCCACTTTGAGAAAGACAAAAACTCCGCCTCAACGGCGGCGGGAAGAAATAACGGAATACCTCTCGCTCTCGCCTCATCAAGAACGGCGACTACTGCCGGCTCGCCGGTTAGGTAAGCGATAAGGATGTTTGTATCAAGCGTCATACAACTGCGAGCATGCTAGTTCCACTCCGAGCGGATTTTCTTTATATGCTTCTCCAACTCGCGCCGTTGTTTGGCGCCGCGAAGCAAACCAACCGCCTTTTTCCAGCTCTGGGGAATTACTGGCTTTGAAACCAATAATCTGTTGATAGCATTTACCGCTGAACTCGTATTTCTATTTTTTATTCCCTGATTCATGATGCTAATAAGTGTAAGGCACTCAGCGTCAAAAATCAACTTGCTGAATAAGTCCGCCCATTTTGCACTTTTCGCTTTTCACTTTTCGTTTTTAGCTTTTATTTCTTGTCTTTAATTTTGCCTTTTCCGCTTCCTCACTGCCCGACCGGAATGATGCTTCCGTCCCTTGCGGCCATCGCGGCACATTCGGGGAAGGTGCGTCCATAATAAAAGCGGTATTGACCCCGGGGCAAGCCCCGGACTTAGGGAACTCGCTTCGCTCGTGCTTCGCGCGGCAGAGCCGCGCGGTATTAAACCCTTATATTTCGTCTTCGCTCGGACGCCATGAAAACTAAGAAGTTTTCGCGGCGCTCCTCGCTAGCCGAAATAAACGAGCTTACTTTTCAACAAACCCCAATCCTGTGATTTCATATACTAGCCACTTAATGTCGCTGCCTTCCAGAGCACCGAACATGATATTATTGCCGTCTTCGCTGAAACGTGGCGTGGATATAAAAGAAAATGAACGATTAAGACGCGTCCCGTTTATCTCAAGATAGAAGACATAAGGATTCTCTTGCCCACTCCTCTGTCTTGACGCGAGATTATCAACCAAAATACTGGCCTTTTGTTTTCCTAATGCGTCAAATACCGGCGGGAATATTGCAAAATCATCTCTCTCAAACGAATCAAATGAATCCTGCTCTATTTCCTCTCTAGTAAAAAATTCTTCGGCGATGTATTGCGTTTTTCCACGCGTTGTCAAATCAAACGCGCTCATTTCCTTCCCGGTTTCTATATAAGCAATTTTATTACTATCAAAGCTGAAAATTGGTTTACTGGCCGTGCCGCTATATTTGAAGCTCGTAAAAGAATTTCCGTCAATAACAATGGTTTCCCAACCGAGGTTTCGGGCCCGATATGCGTAATGCTTCCCGTCTCGGCTAAAAACTATATTCGAGAGAATATCGTCAATCAGATCGTCTGCTAGCGCGACGCGGGATGGCGTATCTATAATAGCCGCCTGTTTTCTCAATCCGACCTGCGAAACGACACCGACCCGTCTCCCATCCGGTGATAAGGTGGTTGAAAAAGCAACACGGACTCTGCTCTTGTTAGGAGCAACTGCTGTCGGCCTGTCTCCTATAAATATTTCTTCATTGTCGTAGATAACACGAAATTTATCCGACGAATATATATCTGCAATATAACCATAATGCCGCCCGTTTCGGGAAAATGCTACTTCAGTTGACTGGGAGGGGGCGCCATACTGTTGAGGAATGCCGTTTATAACGAAGGTACTGCCTCCTTCGCGAATCTTCTTCAGGCCAATATAGTTAATCGCTAAACCGTCATCCGATGGCGCCAAATGATCTATTGAAT
>CAYHPP010000051.1:0-5188 GCA_964358745.1 uncultured Candidatus Saccharibacteria bacterium
GGAGTGATGGA
The DNA here is from genome assembly GCA_964358745.1 of uncultured Candidatus Saccharibacteria bacterium. Lineage (GTDB taxonomy): Bacteria > Patescibacteriota > Minisyncoccia > Phycocordibacterales > UBA10002 > UBA10002. Next base: position 12 of record CAYHPP010000051.1, read on the forward strand.
CTCGCCCGCGCGGAGGAGGGGTCTGGGGAGGAATCCGCGCGGGCCTCGGCTTTTTTTGGGGCGGGGCGGGCAACTGGAAAATAAAAAAGAAAACCAGCAACACCTAGAAGGATGTTGCTGGTTTGCGAAGCGATGTGCCCCCTTTTCCTACTCTCGTTCGACGATCACTTCCGCCCCGACGGACGGCTTGTCAAACAACGCTCGGGCGTTTGAACCGACCACGACCATGTAATGCACCGACTCGCCGTTGAGCTTGAGACTTCCCGTCGTCAGCGTCGGCTCTCCTGTGTTGCCAGCGAAGATGCTATCAACACACCGAAGTCTTGCGCTTTTGTCGCCGATGTTGAACACGCGACTCTCGCCGAGCTTGGGAAGCCAATCTTGGTCTTGCCCAACGGAAACGATGTACATGTTTCCATGTTCGTCCCAGTCTGCGACAAACAGACCCGGCTTCTGTGTTCCGACCACGAGTGGCTTCTCGGTGAGCTTGATGTTCGGCCATTCCGTAATGCCGAGCACTTTGGACAAAGCCGGAACCATCACTTCCATCGAACGGAACGGGGTTTTCATTCCCGAAGTATCCGTGACGAGATACGACTGCCGAACACGAGATTGCAAGAAATGGAAATTGAATCCCGCGTTTGGGCCGACCACCCACACGCCGTTGTCGAGCAAAAGCGCGTAGATTTCCTCGCCTTCGGTTTTGCGCTCTTTCCCGCGCAACCTTTTGCCGTTCTCGCTCCCATGGCGTGGTGCGGCATTGTCTAGGATACCGACAAGCTCGCCATCCTTCAGCGGACCGAAGTGATCTACCGTCGAGAGTGCGTGTGCCGCCGTGGTAAAACCGGCATGAAGTGTGTTCATGCTGTGGGTTTCGAAAAACGTTGTTCGTAGGTCGTGTGGGAAGAAACATCTTTGGGCGGCGATTTCGTAGCGACCCTTGTCTGATCCACCACAGTCTGTGACCAGAATTACATGTGCATACTTTTTCATTTTCTCCTCTTTTTTAGTGATGCCCGAATCGCTCGGGCGAGCGATTAGCCCCGTGAGTGAGGCGAACATACTAAGTACAAATAACCTTTTGCGCCCAATATGTTCGCCTCAAAAACATGAGAGGTTGAACGAAGTAGGATTTATCAAAGAACAAAAACAGCCCCGTTCGGGGCTGTTTTTTTGAGTTTCATTTTTGAAAAAATTATTTCATGCAACGCAATAAGCAACCCCGACATATTTGGGTGTTCATCATCATTGCCATCATATTTTGCGTGCCTTTTCTTTGCATGTATGTAGTTAATCATTTCTGATAAATTAAGTCAATCTCGCTGAAAAATCAAAATCCCCACCCCGCATTCCTCCCGCGCCCTCCTGCGGGGCGGAAACTCCCGCCGAATTTCAAAAACATTTTGTCTCGGTTTTGCGAACCACTCCTCCCGCAAAATAGTTTCGCAAAACCGAATCCATTTTGTATTTAGCGTTTTCCACGCACTTTCCATTTTGGAAAGCTCTGTGCTTAGCACAGAGGCGCGTAGCGCGCGGGGAAACGCTAGTCATTCATTTTTTGCTGGAAAAAGGTTCGCGCAAATGTTAGAATAACACCAAAGAGAAGTACACTTCTTCTTCAGAGTCTATCGGATTCCAATCCAGGTGATACACTTACACCATGACAGAATTCTCGCCAATTTTGATTGAAGAGACCATTCTCGGTGTTGCACTCGGCATTGCGCTTGTGGTCGGGGTGCTCATGAGCGTCATTTTTTCGTATCACTGGAGGCGGTATGGGATTCCGGATGCCGTTTTTCATCGGATGAACCGGCTCTACTTTCTGGTCGCGGGCGGTCTCGCGATTCTTTCACTCCTGCTGTTTTTAGCCATCATTCTTCGTTAAGGATGAAGCCTGCCCGACTGTGTCATTCAGGCGGGGAGTAAAGATTTTTCACTCGTATGCCCCCGCTTGAGCAAAACGAGAAAATTCTGTACACCGCGCGTAAGCACTGGTTCATTCTTGCCGGTGAGACGATTTTTATTGCGATGCTTGCCGTGTTGCCCGGACTTCTCCTCTTCACGCCTTACGTTTTTCCCTCCGAGTTTGTGAATACGATTCGGGAGTTCTTCGCTTTTGAAGGAAGCTTCATCCTCGTTACTTTCTTTCTCTGGTCGCTTCTATTACTCTGCCTCTGGATTGCGTTCTTCATGTTCTGGACCGACTATTACCTCGACGTGTGGTTCGTGACGAATCTGCGCGTCATCGCGATGGAACAGCGCGGTCTCTTTGACCGAAGCATTTCAACATTCCGACATGACATGATTCAGGACGCGACTGTTGAGGTGCCAGGACTGCTTGCGACTCTGCTTAAGTTCGGGACGGTCGAGGTAAGTACGGCAAGCGACTACTCATTCATCTTCAAGGGTGCCGCCCGTCCGCACGCCCTCAAGGATTGCATCATGGCGGAACATCATCGGGTGCAGCGCGAACGGCAGGGGGTATATGTCAAGTCTGCATGACGCAGAATGTCTCAATGAAGGCGCGGTTGCGAATGCATCGTGTTTTGATATACTCATTTCCGTGCCAGGAGATAATCAGCAATCAAATCCTCCGCCTTCGTCATCTCCTATAAAAAGGGAGGAAAAAAGACAACTACCGAATTTCGGTGCGTGGCAGTTTGCGTGGGAGCTCGGATACACGATTGCGATTCCCATCGTCCTTTTCGCGTTCCTCGGGCGATGGGCAGACGGATACTTCAACGCCTCGCCGTGGTTTTTGCTTGCCGGAGTGGTGTTATCGGTCGCCATTTCAAGCGCTCTCGTGTACCGCAAAGTCAGCAAAATCATTAAATAGAGTACTTAGTAATTGGTAATTAGACTATAGACCTGAAATCTTTTTAGGTCGCGTCTATCTACTAAGTACTATCTACTATACTCTGTCTCACATGCACATAAGCATCATCCCCGAAACCATTTTTCATATCGGGCCGCTCTCCGTCACGAACACCCTCCTCACCTCGTGCTCGTGCTACTTGCGCTCACCGCGGGGGCGGTTTTGTTTTCGCTCGCGGTGAAGCGCATGCCCGGGCGATTTCAAGCGGCCATTGAAGCCGCTATTGAAGGTTTACTTAACTTCTTTGAGACCATAGGCGGGAGCCGCGAGACGGCAAGGCGATTCTTTCCTGTCGTCGCGACTATTTTTATCTTCGTTCTCTTCTCAAACTGGGCCGGCATCATACCCGGGGTGGGGAGCATCGGCTTCCATGAAGCGCACGACGGCAAGGAAACTTTCGTACCGCTCTTTCGTTCGGTTTTTTCCGACCTCAACATGACCCTTGCGCTCGCGCTCATCGCGGTGACGCTCAGTCACTTTTTCGGCGTTGTGGCTCTCGGGATTCGGGGTCACTTCGGCAAATTCATCACCTTCAGGAGTCCGGTAGCCGCATTCACGGGCATTCTTGAAATTGTGAGCGAGATAGCCAAAGTCATCTCGTTTTCGTTCCGGTTGTTCGGGAATATCTTTGCAGGGGAAGTGCTTCTCACCATCATCGCGTTTCTCATACCCTACATCGCGCCGCTTCCGTTTCTCGGACTTGAACTCTTTGTAGGCTTCATTCAGGCCCTTATTTTCGCGACGCTCGCCATGGTGGCATTTTCAAGCTTTACGGTCGCGCATGAGGAACATTAAGGCACTTCACAAAACACAGGAACCCAAATTCCAGACACATACGCCAGAACACAGCAGACAAAAAAACAAACGGATAGGTAAGTTTGTGTTTTGTGTTTTTCCAAGCGATGCGTTAAGATAAGGCCTAATTTTAATTATCAATTAATCGCTTAATTTAAAGATATGGATATAAGTTCACTTGCGGCGGCCATCGCAATCGGAGCCGGAGCAATCGGTCCAGGAATAGGCATCGGACTTCTCGCAGGGAAGGCGATGGAAGCGATCGGAAGGAATCCCGAAGCAGCTCCGAAGATTCAGACCGCCATGATTCTTGCCATCGCATTCGCGGAAGCCATCGCGATTTACGCGCTGGTCGTGGCGCTCATCATCAAATTTGTTTAGCAAATACTAATCTGCGAATATATTCCAATCTACTCCTTCGACAGGCTCAGGATGGTGAGCGGAGCCGAACCAGAATACCTGCGAATAAGAATGAAGTATTAGTAGGTAGTAGCAGATTGGTACGCATTAGTTATCATTGGTATTTGTTATGACTGAACTTGTGAAGTCACTCGGCATTGAATGGCCCATACTTATCGCGCAGGCGGTGAACTTCGCGATTCTTTTGGCTGTTCTCTTCAAATTCGTCTATCGGCCGGTCATGCGTTTGCTTGATGAACGCCGCGAGGGCATTAGAAAGGCGCTGCAGCGAGAGGAGCAGGCAGCCGCAAAACTTGCGTCGGCCGAGGCGGACCGGGAAAGTCTTCTTGCCGCGGCGCGAGCCGAGTCGGAGAAAATCATCACCTGCGCGCGTGAGGATGGAGAAGCGCTAAAGCAGAAATCTGCCGCCGAGGGAAAAGAGGAGGCGGGTAAAATGCGGCAGGAGGCGTCAAAACGAATTGACGACGAGCGTTCGCGGCTCGTTTCTGAAGTAAAGGGGGAGATTGGAGGGCTTGTGGTGGGCGCGATAGAGAAAGCGTTCGGCGACGTGTTGGACGCGAGAACGCAAGGGAAAATGGTTGAACAGGCGCTCGCCGCAATTCGTGAAAACACAAGCGCCGATAAGAAGCGCTAGCAAATCTTTCGCGCGCACAAAAACGCTCATGAAATATAGCCCGCATCAATATGCCAAAGCGCTTCGTGCGCTTGCCGACGAGTCGCCGTCCGGAGGCCGCCGTGAGGCCGTCCGAGAATTTCTGGCCGCTCTCTCAAAAAACGGGGAGCTCTCGCTTCTTCCCGACATCTTGCGGGAGTTTGAGCAAGATACGCTCGCCAAAGCGAAACTTCACGAGGTTTCCGCACGCGCTCCGGAGCGACTGTCTGAATCGGCCGTCGCGCGGAAACTTCCCTTTAGGGCCCGCGTAAACTCAGTGAGAGATGTTCGTCTTGCCGGCGGGGCGGTTTTGGAAGTTGACGGGCTTCGGATTGACAACTCGGTTAACATGCGGCTTTCGCGAATCCGTGAAGCGTTAATAGGATAGCAAAGATAGGCGCTAGGCTTTAGGCGCTAGGCACTAGGCAACATCCT
>CAYHPP010000052.1:0-5161 GCA_964358745.1 uncultured Candidatus Saccharibacteria bacterium
CAGGATTTCGTGATTAAAACAATACATGCGTTGATGGAGTTTTAGATGATATGCGACATGCACTCTTGATTATGGGAGCCGGGTCAATCGGCGTCCGGCATCTTCAGAATCTCTGGAAGCTGGGGTTTCGCAATATCGCGGTATGCGATACCTCTCCCGAAAAACTCCTCGCTGTGCGGCGTCTCCGAAATGTCAGAGTGTATCGCGCTTCGCTCCATGCCTTGAAAGTTGAAAAACCGTTCGCGGTTTTTGTGTGCAACCCGACGCATGCTCATGTATCGTCAGCGTCTCTCGCGATTGATGCCGGGGCGCATATATTCATTGAAAAGCCTATCTCGCACACGCTCAAAGGAGTGGATGAGCTTGCCTTGAAAGCAAAGAAGAGGGGAAGGGTGGTAATGGTCGCGTGCAATTTTCGATTTCAAAAGGGTTTTCAGAAACTGGAGAGATTTGTGCGACAAAAACGCTTCGGCGCTCCGCTCGTTGCGCGCGTTGCCATCGGTTACTTTCTTCCCGCAGCGCGTGCGCAAGTTTCTTACAAGAAGATTTACGCGGCGGGGAAAGTGGGCGGAGGAGTGATGCTTGATTCGGGTTCCCACGCCCTCGATTATCTTTCGGCGCTTTTTGGCAAGGTGACATCCTGCGCGGCTCTTAAAAGCGGGCTTCATCCGCTCGGCATACAAAGCGAAGAAGCGGCCGCGCTTATAGCGAGACATGCAAGCGGCACGCTCTCTTCCGTTATGCTTGATTATGTTTCCCGAAAACCCATCCACAGGATTGAGGTTGTCACTGAAAAAGGAATGCTCGCGCTTGATATGAAAAAAGATATTTTGACATTTGAAGATGAAAGGGATAAAAAAGTAGTGTATCGCGGGGCCGGAAATCAAAATTCCATGTTCATAGACGAGGCGCGGCATTTTCTACGGTGCGCGCGCCGCGGATTGCGTCCCTTGCAAGACATCGCGGCGGCAAAAGAGACGCTTCGCGTGCTGCTAGTGCCTCGTTAACTTAATTCTAGTCCTCTTCCTCTCCTCTTTCCAAGGGAGAGATTGAGAGGGGGTTGGGCTCAAAATTAAGTTAATGGAGTACTAGCTGCCTCAAAGTAGAATATACGATGAAAAAAAACAAGCAAAAAGGAAACGGAATACTGCTCTGGAATCGCGCCAAGAAAATTATTCCGGGCGGGAGCCAGCTTTTATCAAAACGCTCCGAGATGTTTCTTCCGGGCGCGTGGCCTTCGTATTACGCCAAAGCAAAAGGCATCACGGTCTGGGATTTGGACGGAAAGAAGTACCTTGATTTCTCCACCATGGGGGTTGGGGCCTGCATTCTGGGGTTTGCAGACCCCGACGTGAACAGGGCGGTTCACAAAGCGATTAATGCCGGGTCAATGACGACCCTTAACTGTCCCGAGGAAGTGGAGCTTGCGAAGCTTCTTCTTTCGCTTCATCCGTGGGCGCATATGGCGCGGTTCGCGAGAACGGGAGGAGAAGCGATGGCCGTTGCCGTGCGTATTGCGAGAGCGCACACGAGGAAAGATGCCATTGCCTTTTGTGGTTACCACGGGTGGCACGATTGGTACCTCTCGGCGAATTTGGCGAGTGACAAGAGCTTAGACGGGCACCTCCTGCCGGGCTTAAAGCCAAAAGGGGTCCCGCGCGCGCTCCGGGGGACCACGATTCCGTTTTCCTACAATCGCATTGAAGAACTTCGGCGCATCGCGGCAAAGCGCAAGGACATCGGAGTGATTGTCGTTGAGACCATGCGGCATCAGGAGCCGGAGAAGAGATTCTTGCATCAGGTAGCGGCAGTCGCAAAACGAATCGGCGCCGTGCTTATCTTTGACGAAATCTCCATCGGCTGGCGGCTTGTCAGCGGCGGCGCGCACCTTCTCTATGGAGTACATCCCGACATCGCGGTGTTTGCGAAGGCGATGTCAAACGGCTTCCCCTGCGCGGCTATCATCGGGAAGAAAAGCATCATGGAGTCGGCGCAGGAGACCTTCATCTCAAGCACCTACTGGACTGACAGAGTCGGACCCGTCGCCGCGCTCGCGACGATTCGGAAACTCAAACAAAAGCGCGTACCGTTCCATCTCAAGAGGATTGGCCGTCTCATAAGCGATGGGTGGCGGGAGCTTGCCAAAAAGCACAGGCTAAATTTGTCGGTGCTCGGTCCGCCCGCCCTCGCTACCTTCACGCTCAATTACGGAAATGAAAGCCAAGCGCTTCGCACGCTCTTTACGCAGGAGATGCTTGCACGGGGATATCTTGCGGGTCCGAGTGTCTACGTCTCATACGCGCATACGGCGCAGGCGGTGAAGAAATATCTCAAGGCGGTTGACGACGTGTTCGCGATACTTGCAAAGGCCGTGCGGGAGAAAGCAGTGCGCCGCTACCTCAAGGGGCCGGTGGCTCATAGCGGGTTTAAGAGACTTACGTAATCCCGGGAAAATTAAATTCTAAATTCGAATTTAGGATTTTCGTTTATGATTGTCGCCATCATCCAAGCCCGCATGGGCTCCACCCGCCTTCCGGGCAAAGTACTGAAAAAGGTACTCGGCAAGCCGCTTCTCGAGCACCTTATCGCTCGCGTGAAGCGCTCGCGCTCAATTGACAAGATTATCGTCGCGACGGCGACACGGCGCGAGGATGCCGCCGTCGCGCGGCTTGCGAGGTCGCTTGGCGTCGGCGCCTATCGCGGTTCGGTGGAAGACGTCCTTGACCGCTATTACCAAGCGGCGCGAACGGTAAAGGCGGAAACAATAGTTCGTATCACCGGCGATTGCCCCGTAATGGACCCTGAAATAATTGACCAATGCGTGGATTTTTATAGGAGAAGCCGTTTTGACTATGTCTGCAATGTGAATCCCCCCACCTTCCCCGACGGCATGGATGTTGAAGTGTTTTCGTTCGCGGCGCTCCAACACGCGTGGCAGAAAGCAAAAAAGACTTCCGAGCGCGAGCATGTGACGCCGTTCATGAGAGCGGGAGGATTTCGGACTGCGAACATCAAAAATGAAATAGATATCTCCGGATTGCGACTCACCGTGGACGAAGAGCGGGATGTCTCGCTCATCAGAAAACTGATGGCTTTCTTTGCAGAGCAAGAAAATCCCGATTTCGGTTTACCGGACATCACCGCTTTGTGGCAAAGAAATCCGGAGTTCTTTTCCGGTAATCAAGACATTGAAAGAAATGGAGGGTATCGGCAGTCTTTGAAGAATGACCGGCGAATACGTACAGGAATGATTCAGGCAGTAAAAAGAAACCACAAATGAGCCAAGACATCATTTTTCAAGAGTCAGAAGGAGACAACTGGTTCAACCGCAATCGCGAACATCTCGAAAGGCGTGGTGTGATGACTGACTGGCCTCTGAAGCTCATCGCGCGGCACCGGATGTCGCCCAAGCGCGTGCTTGAGGTGGGCGCGAGTTTCGGTTGGCGGCTCTCCGACATCAGAAAAAACTATCACTCGTATTGCCTTGGCGTGGAGCCATCACGGAAGGCCATTGCATTTGGGCGCTCGCACTACAAAGACATATCGTTTCGGCGAGGCCTGATGCATCGTCTGCCTATTCATAGCCATAAGACCTTTGACCTTATCATTGTGAGCTTTGTCTTCCACTGGGTTGACCGGTCAACCCTCCTGCGTTCGATGTCTGAAATTGATCGCTGCCTTTCCCCCGGAGGTCATCTTATCATCGCCGACTTTCTTCCGCGCCGACCAACTAAAAAGCCGTACCACCATCTCCCGGGAAAGCGGGTGTTCACCTATAAACAAGACTACGCGAAGATGTTTTGCTTTTCAGGTCTCTATATCGAACAGGACAGGGTTGTCTTTCATCACGCAACGCTTCGTGAAGGGGGCCGCATCCCAAGCGCTGAACGCGCAGCGGCGTGTTGCTCCAGAAACAAGCGCGGTATGAACACAAAGGTTAAGATAAGCGTACGCATCCGCTCATGACAATTACCCTTCGCAAGGCAACGCTCGAAGATGCGCAATTTCTATTTGAATTGCGCAATGACGTCTCGGTTCGGGAGGCGTCGTTTGCCTCCGGCGAGATTTTATTTGATGCGCATACCGAGTGGCTTCGGAAAAAGCTTACCGATCCCCGAACGACGCTATTTATCGCCGAAGCGGCAGGGGAGCGGGTCGCCCAGGTGCGTTTTGATGAAACAGAACCATATCGGGCTGATGTGAGCATCGCAGTAGCGAAGCCCTATCGCGGCAAGGGGTACGGGACGGATATCCTTCTCCGCGCATCATCGCGATTCTTTGAGGAGCGTCCGGCGATAACGGAGGTTCATGCGTTTATCAAGCCTGATAACGTTTCCTCCTTGCGAAGTTTCGAGAACGCAGGGTACCGCCGCGCCGGTGATACCGTGGTGAAAAACACCCCGTGTGTTGAGATGTTCTTGGCTACACGGAGCAGTGTATCCTACGCTTCTATGGTTATTGAAGGCAAACACATCGGCCGAGGTCACCCCTGCTTTATTGTTGTGGAACTTTCCAGCAATCATCGGCAGAGGTATAACGAGGCTGTTTCTCTTGTGCATGCGGCGAAGGAGGCCGGCGCGGACGCGGTCAAACTCCAGACCTACACGCCGGACACGATTACGCTCAATTCGGACAAAGAGTGGTTTCAGGTGGGCGGCGAAAACAACCCCCTTTCCTGGAAGGGCAAGACGCTCTACGAACTTTACAAAGAATCCTACACGCCGTGGGAATGGCAGCCGAAACTAAAGAAGCTCGCCGATACGCTCGGCATCGTTCTCTTTTCCACGCCGTTTGATGAGACTGCGGTAGACTTTTTGGAGGCGGTACACGTTCCGTGCTACAAGATTGCCTCATATGAGGCCACCGATTTCGTGTTGCTCCGCAAAGTGGCAAAGACAGGGAAGCCGGTCATTATATCGGTGGGGTATGCATCTTTGAAAGAAATTGCGTTCGCCATAAAGACCCTTAGTGAACACGGCGCGAAAGACATCGCCGTACTCCACTGCGTTACGGGCTATTCATTGGCGCCCAAACTAGAAGACATGCATCTTTCAACCATCGTCGACATTCAAAAGAGGTTCGGGGTGATTGCGGGGTTCTCCGATAATAACGCCGGCATAGAGATTCCGCTCATGGCGGCAGCGGCCGGAGCGGATATTGT
>CAYHPP010000053.1:0-5087 GCA_964358745.1 uncultured Candidatus Saccharibacteria bacterium
CCGGGGAGATCTGGGAATTTCCTGCGCAGTCTTTCGAACTGTGCCTTGGACACGATGGGGTTTTTGAAGAACGAGCCGGCGGTGCCGAATTTCTTCAAGTCGGGAAATTTCTTGGAGCGTATGTGAATGACAGCGCGTCGAATTTGACCGAGCGTCGGTTGCGGCTTACCTTCAAAATAGTTCTTTAGATCTTTATAGGTCAGGTTGGGAATGCCGTGTTTCTCGAGGCGGAGGGCGACGCGGGTGATGATTAAGCTTTTCCCCTTTAGTTTCTTGAAAACGCTATCGCGGTACGAAAGCTGACAATCCGAAAAGTCCAACCTTTCGGACCGAAGGGTTGAACCTTTCGGATTGACGACCTCGACCCACTCGAGGACATTTTTGAGCTCCGCGCCGTACGCGCCGATGTTTTGCACCGGAGCCGCGCCGACGGTCCCTGGAATGCCGGAGAGATTTTCAATGCCACAGAGCTTTCGCTTCACTGCTTCAACAACTAATCCATCCCAGCTTTCGCCGGCGCCGGCAATAACAATAACGGAATCGGAATATCGGCCATCGTCTCGCCATTCCATTCCTTTTATTTCAATTTTCACCACAAGCGCGCTAAGCTCCTCATCAGTCACAAGTACGTTCGAGCCGCCGCCAAGCACCACAAGCGGCAATTTCTTCTTTTTCGCGAACAAAACCGCCTTTCTCAAATTCTCGACACTTCCAACCGAAACAAAGTAGCGAGCAGCGCCGCCGATTTTGAGCGTCGTGAGCTTCTTAAGAGAAACGTGTTCGCGTATCCGCATCAGGGCTTCATACTAGTACAAAAAAACGCTTGTGCAAATTGGTGAGGGCCAATCGCACAAGCGCTGCGAGATCCGACTACTCCTCTGTCACACCATCCCGAGAGCTAATCGGCTAATATATCCAAGACTTCTCGGCACCTGCCGAGTACCCGCCTGCTTTGCGCCGGCGGGTTTGGCAAGCCCCAGCTCCACACCCGCACAGTGGTGAAACACGGTGTGGTTTGACTTTAGTACATCTTCGAGACTACCTCCTTCAAGGAAGCTGATGGGGTCCCCGACAGAGAATTTCTTCCCGCAATTCTCACATCGGTAAAAGATTTGGAACAGCGTGTCCGTTATTGTATCCGGTATGGTGTTCTTCTTTTTCTTTGGCATAGTTGAATTTGGAAGAGGTTTGTAGCGATTCAGCGTCTTGTCTGTCAAACAGCAAGATAGCCAAAAAGCAACATAACATACTATAAGAGAAAGCGCAAGCCTCACAGGCTTGTACACCTCTAGGTACAAAAAACGCCTGTGCAAATTGGTGGAGGAGGGCCAATCGCACAAGCGTCTGAATCAAAGCCGACATTAGGCCACTATGGGCGGTACAGGCGGCGTGAGAAGCGCCCGAGGAACATAGGGTGAGCGCGCTCGAAGTCTGCGAGAATCAGATCCTCGCAATTTACAAGCGCCCCACAGCAAACAGCTATTGCACAAGAAGCCGTGCCGCAATTGCACGTACATGTTGTGCGCCCGTTTCGGGCATTTGAGAAGCGAATTGTCGCGCCTCCTCGGCATCCCCTTCTTTTTGGGCGCGACGCACCAAGATGAGTAAGGCCGCGGCCTTTTGCTCGTTAACATTGTTGCTTTCGGCAACTCTTTTTAAGGCGTCTTCGGCCCCCGCGTCGTTAGCCCAATCCAAGCGGACCGCTTGAACGAGATCGGCGCAACCTTTGAATGCCTGACCAAGTTTTTCTGCAGCGGCAATGGCCGTCTCTACCCATGCATTCTGGTCCGGATGTTGCCGGTCGAGCCAAACACATGCTTCCACCATATGCATCGGAGCATTGCCTTGTCCCCACGACACTTCAAATGCCGTGCCACGCACGGCCTCGATGAGTCGGAGGTGTTGGTGTTGCAGTGCGGTAAAACTCGCATTAATCCTGTCTGCCGTCCCAGAGCACAGCGCGTCCTTAAGCTCATAGACCGCAGCGACAAACGAGGAGATTGCTGCTCCTCCGGGCATGTCGCCTGCCAACTCCGCTATATCGGCCGCCTGCCGTTGAGCCTCTGCAGCTTCAGCAAAACAACCGTACGCGTCATAGAAAACGCCCGTATGGTACTGGAAGAGCGAACTGCATCGCTTCTTCCTTGTCCCATCGGGAAGGGTCCCGATGAAGTCTCCAAGCTTTTGTACCATTTCAAGCAGAGCACGCTTTCGTTCTTCATTCACCGGCAGAAGGCGCTCTCCGCGAAAAATCGCGAGACGTACCAACGCCGCTATTTCTGGAAGGGCCTGAACTTCAGCAAGCACCTGCCGACCGATTTCAGCATACATGGCCGGGTCATTACAGTTATAACACACCAGCGTATCAACATCGCCAGTGAGAAGCTGGTCTGTGCGCCAGCCGACGCGTACATTGTTTGGGTCAGGTGCAGTCGTGTCTGTTCTTGCTCTTGCAACTACAAGGTCAACCAGTGTTGCAACATCTATAGTATTCATCTGCTTTGTACCTTTCTTTTGAGGGTTAATTCCCAGGTGCTCGTATGTTATACAAAGAACCTGACGGTAAGATACCGCACTCATGGTGAAATGTCAAGCTCCGATTTAGGTTCAACCTAAAGCGCTAGAAAGAGGAAGCCGACAGCGAGGAAGAGAACGGCGAGGAGTTTTTGCGCGAATTTCTTTTCGTGAAAATAGCGGTTGCCGGAGAGCATAGAAAAGAAAACGGAGGCGGAACGTTCAACGCTCGCCGCGACTGATGCCGGGACGAATACATACCCGAAACTCACGAGCACTCCGGCAACGGCTTGGGAGAGTGATTGAAAGAAAAAGAGAGGCTTTCCAAGAAGGCGGAGAGGATTTTGTCCATTTAACCGCCACGCCATCAGCGCGAAAAATCCGAGGAGGATGAGTTGCACGATACCCTGCTCAACCTCCACGGAGTTGAAATGAGTTATGTCATATTTAAAGAGGGAGATAAGGATGACGGCATTGATGGCGGAAAACAGCACCAGCCCAACCCCCTTGGAGCGCAGGCCGTGATTGAGAAAGAGGAGCAGGAGACTTAGAGTCAGAATGCCGACGCCGATAATTTGATTGACCGCGAGCGAATACCCAAGCGCAAGGTCAGTCAGGAGCAGGAGAGGAACGGTAAGCACTCGGAGAAATCCAAAAGTGCTCCGGTCGGCCGTCGTGATGGCCTTTATGGAGACATAGGCCTGCAGAATCTCAAGGCCGATGCGGGGAATGAGTGTGGGGAGCGAGTCAAGAGAAAAGAGAAACGAGCCACGCAAAAGCGCGATAATTAAGAATGCAAACGTGCTCAAGCAGAGACTTAAGAATCCGTAGGTGTAGATACTCTCTTTCCTGCGCGCGACTTCTTCCTTGCCGAGCGAGACCCCGATTTCACTAAAAAACGAACCCGAGGCGAGCAAAAGAATGCCAAACATAGGAAACAGTTAGTAGTAAGTAGATAGTAGTTAGTAGACAGCAGCTAACGCACTCTACCCCATCTCCCCTACTTTCTACTAGCTACCTTCTTCTTCACGGGTTTCTCCCCGCCCGTATTTCGCTTATGTAGTGCTCGCCCTGTTTTTTGAAGTCTGGATTAAGCTCAATCGCCTTTTGGAGGGAAGCGACGGCCGAACTGCGGTTACCACTTGCGAGATACGCCGCGGCGAGGGACACATGCGCCTGGGGATTCTGCGGGTCCTGCTCAATCCGAGACTTCAGGAGCGAGACGACTCTGCCGTACTGCCCTTTTTCAAAATACGCTTTCACCAAGCGGTCATCGGCGCGCACGGTAATTGACGTCGTGGAGGCAAAGAGGGCGTCGGCCTCCTCGTATTTCTCCGAGTAGATGGCGGAAATCGCGTAGGCGATGCGCGCTCCGGTAAAGAGAGGCGCGCTCTCAAAGGCCTGTTTCAAGAGGGCGTATGCCTCGGCGGCCTTTCCGACGCCGAAGTAGGTATTCGCAAGTTCAAACGCGATGGTCTGCTTATTCGGCGAAAGCTCGTGCGCTTTTTCAAGGTGCGGCAGGGCTTCCGGGAATTTCCCGAGGCGGTTCAAGAACCCCCCCATGAACATGCGGAGCCGCGCGTCGTTTGGAGCGCGCGCGATTTCCCGCTCCATGGCCGCAAGCGCGAGCGTGACAAATTCCGTTTTTATTTCCTGCGAGGCTTCCGCCGCGCCCGCGACCGTTATGGCAGTTTGCATCGTCTGTTCGGCGACTTCCTGCGCGCCGATGGTTTCCTGTGCAAACGCTTCTTTATAAAATGCGAGATTTTCCGTGATGCCTTTCGGTTGCGGCTTGAGTCCGTTGATGAGATTGAGGGCGACCCCCATGGGCCGGATGTTAAAGAAGTAGATGCTTCCTACCAGCGCGATCAAAAGAACGGAAGCGGCGATGGAGTAGGCCTGATTTCCCTGGAGCGGCGCGTTGTTCTGCAGAGCGGGAAACGCCTTTCCGAAACGGACGTGTATGTACGCGAGAAGCGAGAAAAAGAGAATGTAACTGATGAGGTTGTCAAACACGAAGAAATTGTGAATGACATAGGCGGCGATGAGCCCCGTAAGCGCGCTTTTTTCAGCGAATGAAAATGGCTCGCCTCCATCCTCTGGCTTTCCTTTCCAGAGATACCATAAAAGAAAACCGAAGAGAGCGAGGTACGAGAGCAGGCCCAAGAGTCCCGCCGCAATGAGCCAGTCAAAAATCACATTGTGCGTGCGGTCAAACCACTGCTCCTGGCTCCACATGTTGGGGTCATAGTACTTGTTGAAGACGAAGTTGAATCCTTCCTGTCCCCAGCCGAGCACTGGATTCTCCTTGAAGCCCTCAAACGCCATCCCCCACACCATGAGGCGGGGGTCGGCATCACTCGCCCTGACGGAAGCGAAACGCGTCAGCGCCGGATTGTTTTTCACGAAATCCGTGTCCCGCGCGGCGTAGAGACCAAGCACGAGGACGGCGAGCGCCGCAAAAACGCCGATGGCGGCTTTCCGGAGCCGCGTGTCGTTCTTCTCCAGGAATGCGACAAGAAGCGTCGCGAGCGTAAGGCCTCCGATAAGGCCGAGCGCCGCGCCGCGCGTCG